>JAZUJC010000278.1:0-2079 GCA_045642625.1 Lachnospiraceae bacterium | reverse complement strand
GGCTACAGGCTCAGTAGTTACCTGTGCATTGGAAGGTACACGTCCTATTATGGTGGAAATTCAGGCCCTGGTATGTAAAAGTGCATTTGGTATTCCCAGGAGACAGGCTACGGGAATGGACTTTAACAGGGTGAATCTCCTGATGGCAGTAATAGAAAAGAGAGGTAACCTGACAATCGGTGATCAGGACGCCTATATCAATATCGCCGGTGGTATGAAGCTAAGTGAGCCGGCAATGGATTTGGCCACGGTAATGGCCATTATTTCCTCGTATAAAAACAAACCGGTGGATCCCAATACCGTTATTTTCGGTGAAGTGGGCTTAAGCGGTGAGGTAAGGGCGGTCAGCCAGGCCGAGCTTCGAGTGAGAGAGGCTGCAAAGCTGGGCTTCTCTACAGTTATACTGCCTGCGGCCAATATGAATGACTCCATAAAGAAAATTGAAGGCATCGAATTAATTGCCGTAAGTAATCTGGCAGAAGCCAAAAATATAATTTAGGGAATTTGGTGTGTCAATGCTTTTATACAGGGCTTGGGCACTATAGGGATACAAGGAACCATGTCTGTTGTTCGTGGAATGATTTTTTCTGCTTCGAAAAAGTTTATACCGGCTGAAATGTATTTTGAGGATGGTGTAATTGAGGATATTCGCGCGCTTTCGGATGGGGAATTATCTTCCGAGGAGAAGGAAAGTTACATTATTCCCGGATTGATTGATATGCATATGCACGGTGCCTGTGGTATAGAGGTTTGCGACACTGATGAAGAGGGGTTACTAAAAATCGCCGAGTTTGAGCAAAAATGCGGCGTTACTTCTTTTTGCCCCACCACAATGACACTGCCCAAAGAATGCTTGACTAAAATAGTCAAGACAATAAAATCCGCCGCTGACAAGGAAAAGGCGATTAAAGGAATATATCTTGAAGGGCCGTTTTTGTCAAAAGAAAAATGCGGAGCTCAAAAAAAGGAATACCTGCTTAACCCTGATATTGATTTGCTGGAGTCTCTTAATAATCTGGCTGAAGGGCTAATTAAGAAAGTAGCAATCGCACCGGAAACTGAGGGGGCTGTTGATTTTATTGAAAAATACAGCGACAGATTTTCTTTTTCCATGGCGCATACCGTGGCAGGCTATGATCTGGCTGTAAAGGCAATAAAGGCAGGTGTAAAGGGAGTCACCCATTTGTACAACGGTATGTCTCCATATAATCATAGAGATCCGGGTGTAGTAGGGGCGGTTTTTGACAGTGAAGAGGTGCGCGCCGAGCTTATTGCGGACGGAATACATCTTCACCCTGCAGTAGTCAGAAATGCTTTCAGAGTGCTGGGACCCGGCAGAATAGCCCTTATAAGTGACAGCTGTCCGGCGGCAGGCTATGATTTGTCGGAATGCTTTTTGGGAGGGCAAAAGGTTTATATTAAGGGCAGGCGGGCAGAACTTGCCGACGGTACCCTTGCCGGAAGTGCTTCCACTTTGTTTGACTGCTTTAATATGGCGTTGCTGATGGGGATACCTCTTGAACAGGTAATAATCTCTTCAACCGAAACTCCGGCAAAAATGCTTGGAATATTTGATACGGTCGGAAGCTTAGAGCCCGGGAAACAGGCCGATTTTATAGTGCTTAACAAGGCGGCGGAGGTGGAAATCGGGCAGCAGTCTTATCTGCAGTCGTCTGACCAACCCATTAAGCAGCCATATATTATTAAATATGTTAATACAAAATTAAGAACAAACTCATAGTATCTTCAAGGGTTTGTTCTTTTTTCTTTATCAATATTATATAAAATGTCAGAAGTGGGTGTTTGGGCGGCTAATCGCAAAAGCATCGGAATAAAATATGGTACCGCGAGAGTGATAGGATATATGCTATATAACTCGGTACAGTCAGGGGAGAAAAAGTGATGAAAAAAAGAGTAGCAGCAGTGATCATGGCCGTGCTTATGACAGTTGGTTCATTGGCAGGCTGTGGAAAAGGAACGAACAGTTCCGCAAACAATAACTCCGTGGATAACGGTGAAAAATATGTTTATATTCCTACGGAAAAGAAAATAGCAAGTCCCGAGAACTGTTTTATTTCA
>JAZUJC010000277.1:0-4245 GCA_045642625.1 Lachnospiraceae bacterium | reverse complement strand
TGCCAATGCCGATAAGACAGAGATATATTCCGTTGTAAACGGACATGTTTCATTTTACGACGGCAAGGTATTTGTTTCCAACGTTTTTGAAGTTGAAAATGTAGATAACTCGGTAGGAAATATTGAGTATGACGGCAGTGTTAGGATTAACGGTAATGTTTGCGAAAACTTTACGGTTAAAGCCAAGGGCTCGATAGAGGTTAGAGGTATTGTAGAAGGTGCTCATCTTGAAGCCGGAGAGAACATTGTAATTGTCCGCGGTATGAAGGGCATGCACAAGGGTGTTCTAAAAGCAGGCGGAAATATTGTAAGTAACTTTATTGAAAACTCTACCGTTTCTGCGGAAGGTAACATTGATACCGAATCTATTATTCACAGCACCGTTGTTTCCGGAGCTGACATAAGGGTAACCGGTAAGCGCGGTAATATTTCAGGCGGAAAGGTTTGTGCTTCAAACTCCATTTCCGTTAAGAATCTTGGCTCTCAGATGGGGGCCGATACAGTGGTCGAGGTTGGTGTTGATGCTTCCGTTAAGCAAAGGGCTCAGGCCCTTGAAAAAGAAATAGCAGAGCTTAATAAGTCTCAGGCTGCCATTAATCCTGTACTGGATGGTGTTAAACAGAAACTGGCCGCAGGAATCAAGCTTATGCCCAACCAGTTACAGCAGATTCAGCAGCTTGCGCTTCAGAGCAAGGCTAACGGAGAGCGCCTTGCGGTTTGCATTAAGGAGCTTGAAGGATATCAGAAGATTCTTGATTCCGAAACTCAGGGACAGGTTACCGTTACCGGAGATGTGTTCCCCGGTACTAAAATATGCATTGGCGATGTTTCCATGATTGTTAAAAACGGAATGAAGTATTGCCGATTTATTAAGCAGGACGGAGACGTCAAAATGGCGGCTATTTATTAGTTGTATAAAAGGCGATTATTATGGCAATAGGACCGATAGAAATTCAGGGTTCGGTTACAAGGCTCCAGGATTTTGCAATACAAAAGCACAATGAGGACACAAAAGTGGTGTCCGAACAGGCTCAGGTTGTATCGAATATTAAAGAAGACGCGGAAAACCGTGCCAACTCCGTAAACAGGAGCGAGGACCCTGAAAATAATCAAAATAAATTTGATGCCCGTGAAAAGGGCTCCAACGAATATTCCCGCAATGAGGGGAAGAAAAAGAAAGAAGAAAAGGAAAGTGAAGGAAAGGTGTTGCTTAAAGGTAATGTGGCTTCCTTCGATATAAGAATATGAGTACTACAGCAGTTGTTTTACTTGTTATCGGAGTGCTGTTTTTCGCAGCCTCCTTCTTTTTGCCTGACGGAAAGAAGTCAGATAATCCCAAACAGGCAATTGACGAAAAGTATATAGAAAAGTTCACCAAGGCAATGGTGGAAAAAGAAGTTTCCGAGGCAAAAGGAAGAATAGAAGAGATTGTTGACGAAACAGTTTCTTATTCGGTTGAAAAGACTGAAAGACAGCTGGAAAAATTGTCCAATGAAAAAATAATGGCTGTTGATGAATATTCGGAAACCGTTCTTAAAAAGATTAATGACAATCACCAGGAAGCGGTTTTTCTTTATGATATGCTGAATGATAAAGATGAAAAGCTTAAGAATTCCGATGAGCAGCTTAAGGCATTAAATGAAGAGCTTAAAGAAAAGGACCATCAGCTTGAAATAAGAGAAGAGGTGCTTAAGGCTAAGGATGATGCCATAAAGGAAATGGAAAAAGAAAGAGAAAACGCTTTTGTTCCGTTTATGCCTGAAAGGGTTGAACTTGTTAAAGAGGCGCCGGTTGTCCCTTCTTTTTCCGAAAGCGTTAATACTCCTATGGATGAACCTGCTGCAAAGGAACCCGCAGAACCTTCGATAGAGGTTACAGACAAGCCGAAGCCCAAGCGTACAAGAACCGTTAAAAAGCCGGTGACGGGCAAGGCAGAAAAGCTTCCCCAGCTTCCCGTTAAGGATATTGCTTCAGACAGGGAACCCGTTGAAAATGATGTGGAGCTTCATTTTGACAGGGACAACGAGAGTCGAAAGAACAACAACGAGCTTATTCGTAAAATGCACGAAGAAGGTAAGTCCAATATGGCTATTGCCAAGGAACTTGGCCTTGGAGTGGGTGAAGTTAAGCTTGTAATCGATTTGTTTGCCAAAAAGAAATAATTGGGAAGCAGGTTTATTTAAATAATACGCAGTTATAATAAACAGAGGATAAAACCATGAATTTGAAATCCTATTCAAGGGGAATAGGAGCAGGGCTTATAGTTGCGGCGCTGGTGCTTGGTATTGGCGGCAGGAATTACAAAATGTCCGATGCCGATGTTAAGAAAAGAGCAGCAGAGCTTGGAATGACAGAGTCCTCAACTCTTATAAATAATGTTACAAAGGCAGAAAATGATGTATCCGGTAATATAATTGAACAGGCTAACAACAGTGATGTACCGGATGAGGCACCTCCGTTAAAGGAGCCTGATAAAGTAACGGTGCCACCAATAATTGAAACAGATACAACTGTCAGTGAGTCTGGCGGGGGAGAGGATGATTTGGATATTTCGAATCCTGGGGATGATGTCAAACAGGATAACCCGGAAGGAATAACCGATAATCCCGATGGCTCAGATGAGGATCCGGATGATATTGAAAAGGAACCTGACGAGGAAATAGCACCTCCCACCATCAATCCGTTGCCCGAAGATGAGCCGGGCTACATTACAGACGGCGATGTGGTGGAAATAGTAGTTATCAGGGGCGATAGTTCGGTAAGTGTTGCCCGGAGAATGTATGAGGCAGGTTTGGTGGAATCTGCTGTAGAGTTTGATAAATATCTGTGCAGTAACGGATATGACAAAAGAATATGTGTCGGAACATACAAGATTGCAATCGGTGCGGATTTTGATGAGATGGCACGTATAATAACAAGGAGATAATATAAAGCCGCATTTTTACAATGCGGCTTTTTAAAAAAGAGAGGATATAAAAATGACATATAAAAACTGGTTTAAGGAAATTGGAATTTCGGAAGAAGAAACAGCTAAGAAGCTTGAAGAAATTAAGCAGGAATATTTCTTTGGCGAGGACAGAGTATATTTTGATCAGGGCGAAGATTTGGGATATATAATGGACACCGGTAATTATGATGCCCGAACCGAAGGTATGAGCTACGGTATGATGCTTTGCGTACAGCTGGATATGAAGGAACAGTTTGATCGTATTTGGAAATGGTCAAAGACATATATGTATATGAATGAGGGAAAAAACGAAGGTTATTTTGCCTGGTCATGCCAGACCAACGGTACAAAAAATGCCTACGGTCCCGCTCCTGACGGAGAAGAGTACTATGCAATGGCATTATTCTTTGCTTCACACAGATGGGGAGACGGTGAAGGCATTTTCGAATATTCAAGAGAAGCAAAAGAAATTCTCTCTGCGATGATTCATAAGGGTGGCCCCGACAGGGATGGAGCACCTATGTTTAACAATGATAATCATCAGATTCTTTTTGTTCCCGGTTCTGATTATACCGATCCCTCATACCATTTGCCTCATTTCTATGATTTGTTTGCAAAATGGGCCTATGAAGAGGACAGAGAGTTTTTAAAGCAGGCAGCCGAGGCCAGCAGAGAGTACCTTGCTAAAGCATGCGATCCCGTAACCGGATTTTCGGCCGAATATGCCGAATTTGACGGAACTCCCATGAACAGACCTCTTCCCTGGACTGCAGACCGTCACAACTGGTTTTTCTCAGACTCATACAGAACGGTTGCCAATATTTCACTTGATTATATTTGGAACAAAGGCACCGGAAAACAGTTTGATGCCTGTGAAAACATTCAAAAGTTCCTGCTTGATGATATGAAGAATGATTCTTTCCACATTTACGAAGTGGACGGAACCATTGCCGAGGAAAAAGCACTTCATCCGGTAGGTCTTTTGGCAACAGTAGCGGAAACAACTGCGGTTACCGGTATAACGGATGTGTCAAAGCAGTGGCTTGAGACTTTCTTTAATACACCCCTTAGGAAGGGCGAAAGAAGATATTATGACAATTGTCTTTTCTTCTTTGCTTTTCTTGCTCTTAGCGGAAATTACAGAATATATTGATTTTCGCATAAAATGACAGTTCATTGACAATTATTAAGAAGAACAGGGTTTCTTTTGAGACTAATATAGAATGGTATTAGTTATAACCATTACTGTGAGGAAACCTTCATGACTGAGTCAAATGTTAATCCGATTTTAAAATGTG
>JAZUJC010000276.1:0-12999 GCA_045642625.1 Lachnospiraceae bacterium | reverse complement strand
TGTCTTCCTAAGACCGCTTGGCCTCCGACTTTGCATCGCCCTGTATTTTTAACATGAACCGTCTCCAACACACCATCCACTGTTACATGGGCAATAAATCTGTTTGGGCGGTCTGCAAACACGCCCTCAACTATATTTTTATATCTCATACCAAAAACAAAGGGGCACAAAACCCACAATTACAATCAAAACTACCAGACCATAACAGGCCACCGCTACCATCGGAAATGCCGTTCTTTACAGTCCACCACTACAATCAGAAATGCCGTTCTTTACAGTCCACCACTACCAGCGTAAATGCCGGATTTTAACTTTCCCAGGGGCGAATGCGGTATGTTGCTCCGATTTCATCACAGAGTTTTTGACACTTTGCCTCATCCTCTTTGGAAATGGTGGTATCTACCGTTGTAAGCACTACATTGGGAATCGCTGCAACACATTCTTTTGCAAAAGAAATCATCTCGTCAAAAGACTGTTCCCCAAACTTGCTGCGCACAAGTGCAAGATAAGCCTCTTTGTTGGGATTGTTAAGGCTGATTGATACAGTGTCAACCAGGCCCTTCATTTCAGGCACGATGTCCCGGCCGTTGATGAGATTTCCCATACCATTGGTGTTGATGCGAACCGGCATTTTAAATGTTTCTTTTACATAAGCCGCAACCTTAATAAGGGTATCAAAGGCCTCTGTAGGCTCACCAAATCCGCAAAATACCACCTCACCGTATTGGCTCATGTCAAACTTGCCAAATTCGGCTACAACCTCTTCGTAGGTAGGTTCTTTTTCAAGCCAGAGACGGTCCGACTCGCCGATACGGTCCATTGTCTGTCTGAGGCAGAATGTACATGCGTAGGGACAGCGATTGGTTAAATTTACATATAAATTATTATGAACTTTGTATAATATTTCCATATTTCATTCCTCGTGCAATATTTTTTACAATGTCGATTTTTAAAGTTCTTGTATGTAGTTGTTCTTAATTATTTTTTTAATAATCAATCATTATTGTAAGCAACTCGCCTATTTAAGCTTGTCCAACAGTTCTTCGAACGGCACGCCATCGGTTAAAGGGATGTCCATTTCAATCGCCTTTAAAATGCACTTTTTAACGAAGTGAGAGGCTTTCTTTATTGACTCATGGAAGTCCACACCGTTTACCGCGTCGGCCACAACTATTGATGTGAAAATATCACCGGTTCCCGAACGCTGGGTTCCAACCTTGGCGGTTTTTATCATGTAGCTTTCTTTGCCCGCTTCAAAACAGTAGTTTGAAATGAAGTGGCCCCTTGGAATACCTGTAATAACAATCTTTTTAGGACCCATTTCGGAAAGTTTTAACGCAATTTCCTCTATCTGGCTGTTTTTATATTTTTCATTATATTCAAAACCGGTCAGGATACACGCCTCTGTAAGATTGGGGGTAATGATATCGGCATACTTAATAAGGTCCTTCATTCTGGCGCAAATCTTTGAATCGTATGTGGGATACAAATGTCCGTAGTCACCCATAACAGGATCAACCACAACAATAGTATCTTTACCGCCAAAATCTTTTAAAAACGTTTCCACAATCTGAATTTGCTGAGCCGAACCCAAAAATCCGGTACAGATGCCGTTAAACTCAAGCCCAAGCTTTTTCCACTCACCGGCATATGCACTCATATGATCGGTATAATCGGTGAAAAAGAAGCTCGGAAAACCTGTATGATTCGAAAATATTGATGTAGGAAGGGGACAGCACTGAATTTTCATTTTTGATATTACAGGAAGCTCCACCGCAAGGGAGCAGCGTCCAAATCCCGAATAGTCATTTATTACCGCTATTTTCTTTTGCCTGTTATGATTAACAATTGCCGTCATATCGAACCTTTCAATACAAATCTTATATATGCTACGCCAAATTATTACACTATTATCCAAATAATTCAAGTAACCGGGGAACTACTCATCCAAAGAGCGGGCTAATGGCGGTTTATCCTATTGCCGTTAGATTGACCTGTTGAGGGTAGGTTGGCCGGTTGATGGCAGGTTGGGTTTAACTGATTGATGGCAGTTTAGCCGGTTGGTAGCAGGTGGGCCGGTTGGTGTTATGTACGTATAACATTTTGCATATAAAAGGATGTCTGCCGATGGGTATAACCACTTCCCGGACATCTAAAAATGCGAACGACGGTATCCACGCTATGGATAGGAGTTTACACTTCCTGAGCATTTAAAAATATGAGCACCACCGTTCACGTTAGGGGGCGGAGATTAATCAATATGTGGAAGAAAATGTAGAAATCTTTAAAACTACTGATATAGTATATAGTGTTTATACCACTTGGGGCGTATAACTGAACTATTTCGCTAAATTTATAGGCCGTATTATTTGCACGATATTTTGTATAGGCATATAATGCTTCAGCATCCTTAATATTTATATGCCAAATATAGGCACTAATATCCGATACAAATCGAATTTTTCCAAAATACGGCGTATAATATGTGATGACTGTTTAGTTTATACGTACACCCTATTTTTCACGCCAGTATTCAAGCATATAAAATGGTGAACACCGAATTATTATACGCCTTATCTACAAAACACCTGGTATTTTCACCTCGCCGGCTATACAACAGACAATGCATCATACCAATAAGACAATTGATATTGCGCCATACCAATACATCAACAATAATGGGCCATATCAATAAATCAACAATATTGCGCTATACCAATAAATCAACAATGATACACCATGCCTGAAGAGCAACAGATACCGCGCCATACCGATAAACAATATTTGAGCGCAAATCATTACATGCGCCCTATATAACATAAACTTCTCACAAACACTCAAGGAATCAACCATGAAAAGACAACACAACTTCCCGAAATCGATTATTGCCCTGCTTACCGCCGTTTCCCTGATTGCCGGTTGCGGCATGGGAAACCCTTATTCAGGTATCAAAAGGCCCGGTACATCTTCTGCCTCTTCAATATCAAATACTGCAGGCAGTCAGGGTTCTAAAGGTACTCAAGACGCCATAAACAGTCAGGGCTCTGAAGACACTGATGCAAAAGAATCTGATGAATCAGCTGTGGATATCGACAAAAGGTTCAAAGAAATACTTAAACCCGCCGATGACGACCTGGACTTCAAATACGCCAACGATTATGTGGCATCAACCATTATTCACTACAAATACGCCCGTGACAGCAAGGGATATCCTGATATCTTCGGTTACGAGAAACCCACCAAAGATGAGCTGTATAAAGCTATTGATGCCAACACCGGTCTTTTGCCCGAGTACAAGGATTTCATAAAAAAATATGTAAATGACTGGCTTACACTCTGGCCCGAGTCCGATTTCTCAGTGCTTAAATACAATCTTGAGACTCTTAAAATTGAAAGAATGAGCGATGCGGAAATCAAAAAACGGTCTCTTGCTCCCGATGCAGGTGCCTGCTATGTGAACTCAGAAAACCTCATTTGTCTCAACGAGACCATCAATTTTAATGACAAAGCAAGCGGTGACTACATAATAATGACTCACGAACTTACCCACGCTGCCCGTTCCACCCGCACCACCATAGGCGAAAACGATATTGCAATAAGATTTTACGAAGATTCCAGCACCGGTCTTTACGAGGACGAAGCGCTGATAACACTTTTTGCCTTTGAACTTCAGGGGCTTAACAACCGCTCACCCTATTACACTCTGCAGTGCTCAATATACAGGCAACTGCTGCCCTATCTTAACTACGATGGAGCCGATTACATGAATCACTCCTTCAGCTACTTTATGGACTGCCTGCAGGATTATTTTGACAAAGTCGGAATCGAATGTCCCGCCTACCACTTCACTAACCTGGTAGACTGCCAGGCCATCGACCATTATGTGGATTATCAAACTCCTGCCATCACCGACTTTGACGAGCTTTACAAAACAATAGTCCACAGCTATTGCTTTAATCATTTAACCGATGATATGAGCCTTCAGGAAACCGATGCAGAATTTGAGGTATTTTTTGAAGATATAAGCTTCCACTTCGACGAAATGAAAAACCCTTATTCAGAAGTTACAAAAGAAAAATTAAAGCCTTATTGGGATGAATATATCAAAAATAAAGATTAATGCCCTGTCGGGACGAATATATCAAAAATAAAGATTAATACCCTGTCGGGACGAATATATAAAGGGGATGAATTAAGCTTCATCCCCTGAAAATTTCTCAATATGTTCTTTAGGAAGCAGTGAATAGATCATCTTCTCAAGGTTTGCCGGAACAATGGGCTTGGACAGATAATCATCAAACCCGGCCTCTAAGTAGAACTCCTTGGAGCCTGCTATCGCATTGGCAGTAAGCGCGATAATAGGAGTATCGATATTGGGGTTCACACTGTCCTCACGCAAGCGCTTAAGTGTTTCCAAACCGTCCATTTCGGGCATCATGTGGTCAAGGAAAACAATATCGAACTTTTTGTTTTCCATCATATTCAGAGCTGCAAAACCACTCTCTGCCTCATCAACCTGTATTTTGATACGCTGAAGCAGCTTGGTAAACACCTTACGATTTATAGCATTATCATCCACCACAAGAATCTTTGCGTCCGGGGCAATAAACCTGACTCTGTGTTCATCCGCATCCCTTACAGCCGCATGTCGCCTGTTAATATCCCCAACCGGTGCCGGATCAACCACCTTCTGCACCAGGTAAAAAGAAAAAGAAGAGCCCTCGCCGTAGGTACTTTCCACATCAAGCTTTGAGTCCATAAGCCCCAAAAGCTTTTGGGTAATGGCCATTCCAAGACCTGTACCCTCCACATTTCGGTTTTTGACCACATCAAGCCTTTCAAATTTGGTAAACAGCCTTGTCATATCTTCTTTCTTGATTCCGATTCCGGTATCAACAACGGAATATTTAAGCAGCACTACATTATCCGATACCTGTCCGCTTACCCTTAAGGTAACACTACCCTTTTCGGTATATTTGACACCGTTATTCAAAAGATTAATCAGTATCTGCCTGATTCTGACATCATCACCAAAAAGTCTGTTGGGAAGCTTTTCATCGATATCCAGCTTAAGCTCCAGGCCTTTGCCCTTTGCCTTTACGGAAATCATGTTATAAACATCGTTAACAAGGCTTGAAAAATCATACTCAACCGGAACAATATCCATTTTTCCGGATTCCACCTTGGAAATATCCAGGATATCATTAATAAGCGATAGCAGAGTCTGACTGGCGTTTTCAATTTCCTGCGCATTTTCAATGGTTTCTTTTTCCCTGCTATCACGAAGGATCATCGTATTCATACCTACAATTGCATTAATGGGGGTACGAATTTCGTGAGACATATTTGCAAGAAATGCGCTTTTTGCCGTATTGGCGCCTTTCTCCTCGGCAAATCGTGACTCCATAAGCTCAATCATATCATCACGGCTCTGATCCTGTTCCTTAACAATACGCATCATTCGGGACATGCTCTCTGTATAAATGGTGGCAACCCATCCCGCAATCAGCACACAGATAGCCAAAATAACGCAATCCAAAACATTAAACATATTAAGTACCAATGCCAGCACTACAATAATGGCAACGTTAATTGCCGTAAGCATCGTAAATACGTATTGCCTGAAACCGGGTATATTACAAAGCAGATACAGCATCTGCAATACTACAAAAACATAAGAACGATCTAACATTATTGCATCAAATACAGCAGTTGCCGTAGTTACAAGCATTGATACAAACACAAACGCCCTGACCTGTTTTTCCGTATCAACATTCATATGGCTAAGCGAAATCAGCGCAACCACCATCACGATTATTGCTATGTACAGAGAAGGCAGGTTAGGAAGCCTGTCGGTCAAAAGCGACACACAAATTCCTAAAACAACCTCCAAAAAATATAATGTAATTGTCAATAATTTTACGGTTTTATCTCCCCGTACCATCTATCTACCTCTAAATTAATATTGCATTCCCTTTGGTATTACAAATTTTAAGCCTTTCTCATAAACCTCAATCTTCCACTCCGGTCCCCCCCGAACTATCTCGCCATCAAGGTTAAGAGAAATATCCCTGCCATCATCGCTTGACAGCAGAAAAGTGGAGCATTTTCCATATTTAGTTCTTTTACGGACTTCCGCCAGGTCGTTTTTAATCATATAGCGGATTGTCTTTAATATACTAAGTCCACTCTGATTTATTGCCATCAGATAGTTTAACTCACCATCTTTCACATTGACATCATCCGAAAAATGCATTGCTCCGCCAAGCACAATCCCGTTTCCGATAATAAATTCAGTAATATTTTCCGACATAGCCTTCCCATTGATAGTACAATTCATTCTCCTGGGCTTGGCACCAGTCAGTGCTCTCAAATAGCTAAGAAGGCTCGGAACAGACTTACCGAATATGTAATACTCCCGAGTCCTGTCAAGGGTTTCGGTCAAGGTTGTATCTATTCCAAAAGAAATTGAATTAAGTGCGTATCCGTAATTGGTTTTTATCAAATCAAGATTAGTGACTCTACCAGCAATAAGATTATCGATATTTTCAAAGTCTGACTGCTTGTCGCCGAATATCTTCAGGAAATCGTTGGTTTTACCCTGTGGAAAGAAAGCAAATTCCACATCCTTCCTGTCACCGCTTCCCTGAATCATGTTTCGCATTGTTCCTGAACCGCCGCAACAATAAAATCTTATTGTTTCAGAGTCAAAGAATCGAATCATTCGCTCAACGATTTCCTGCTCCATTCCGGCATAACTGGTGCTGAAAACAAAATATTTAATATCTTCTCTGGTCTTAAGATATTCTCTTAACTTTGTTCCAAAATCAGGCTTTGTCGCTATTGAATTTATGACAAATACATGTATCAATGCTTATTCCTCTACAAATTGTGATGCGTATATTACTTCGTTAACCGGTTCATCTGTTTTACCGACCCTGATAAACAAAAATCGCCAGGAATCGTTCATAAAGTTCTTAATATCAAGAGATATGTAGCTCTTTCCGGCCATTCTTTCGGAAAGATTGGAAAGATTCGTAAAAGCTATCGCCTTATCCTTGTAATCATTTCGAGCCACATCCATCATGGTAGACCACAAACGCTCCTGCATGGTACGACTCTCATCACCAAATTCCACCAGGCCGCGTATACGGTCTATGCAAAATATTTCTTTATATATCTGCTCTTCAAAATTGACATAGTGCATCGTCAAATACATGCTTGCAAGTGCATCAATATGCTTGTGCTGCTCAGCAAGCTCTTTATAGGATTTTTCAAGAAGCTCATTTGTTTCATTTGCCCGATCCAAGGCTTTCCTGGTGATTTCAATCTGACTCAGATTGACCTGCTCATTTTGCACCAGAATATATAAGAGCAGCATAACCATCGAAAATACGGGATAAAACAAATTAATGCCCATACTGAAATACGAAAAAGCTCCGATAACGCCCATTATAACAACGCCAATTACTATTACCCTGAAAATGCTTATTTGAATGCGTTTCCAAATAATAATCAGTGTAATAACAGCTACTACAAATGTTGCGATGGAAGCCAGTTCATAAAGCACATATGCAGGCCCATCTGCATTTTTCGCTCCGCTTGCATCAAACAACTGCCCACACAAGCACGAAACAAAAATTGACAACGCAAGACAGTGTAATATTACCCGGCTAACCCTCAACGTATGGCTGGCAAATCCGTCTTCCAAAGTGGATATATCAACGCAATATTTATAAAGACACGCTGTAAAGGAAAATGATACGCCGTATGTAACCGCCAAAGCCAGCATATAGCCCCAGCTTCCTCTGTATTGGGGTGCAAAATAATCTATTGAAAAATAAGCAATATCACCAATATCGGCCAGCATACACATTGCCAGACAAACGTTGAAATATTTAACACTTCTCGTAATCTGTTTTTTCTTGAACTGAGCATACATAATAACCGTCAGTATCAATAAGCTGAATATGTCTGCCGTCAAAATTACCTGCAACATCTTTACTCTCCAAAGTTAATCTCTAAAAGTGGGCAAAAACGGACACTTTCCCACACTGCTTAGTATTATTGCACGCGTAAAATAACAGATACTTAACAAAAATAGTGTTTTTTTACGATTTTTGTGTTATTTCTTACGATTTTTGTGTTATTTTTTACGTTTTAACATCTGTACTTTACTATTAGGCTGATGTACAGTTTGCCTTTACAGCCTTTCCGTTATACAATCAAGGTGGAGTAATCTGTCAGGATTATTCACTGCAAATACTGATAATAAAGTGCGTACAGTTTATTATCGATGATAATAATTGACCTAGTAAGGAGAAAACTATATGAAAATAGCTGTCACCTACGACAACGAGAAAATCTTCCAGCATTTCGGAAGAACAGAAGCCTTTAAGATATATACTGTCGAAGACAATAAAATTATTGATTCTGAGATTATTAATGTTACCGGTTCCGGACATGATGCCGTTGCCGGAATACTCGTCGATAATGATGTAACTGCACTGATTTGCGGTGGAATCGGAAGTGAGGCCCAGTTCGCCCTTAATAATGCCGGCATTAAATATGTGGCCGGTGTTGACGGCAATGCCGACGAAGCAGTCGAAGCATTTTTAAACGGTGAGCTTGATGACACCTTTTCCGGTGCCTGCGCAGACAGCGAAGGCGGCTTCTGCGGCGAAAGTGATTGCGAAAGCGGCTGCGGTGGAGGCTGTGGCGGCGGCTGTGGTGGATGCGGCAGTCGTACACCTGCTTTTGAGGGCAAAAATGTAGGCAAAACCTGCAGGACACACTACCGTGGAACCTTTAACGACGGAACACAGTTTGATTCTTCCTACGATCGCGGTGAACCTCTTGAATTTGTGTGCGGAGCGGGAATGATGATTTTAGGCTTCGACAAGGCCGTTGCCAATATGGAAGTGGGCGAGACAATCAATATACACCTTATGCCCGAAGAAGCTTATGGCCCTTCAGATCCCAGAGCCATTGCAGTAATTCCCCTGGCCGAGCTGCCCGGTGCCGAAGAACTGGTAATCGGCGACCGTATTGCCCTTGAGACTCCCATGGGAGCACTGCCTGTAACCGTAACTGCAAAGACCGAAACCGATATTACCTTTGACGCCAATCACGAAATGGCCGGAAAAGAACTCAATTTCCAAATTGAATTGGTAGAAGTATTATAAATAATTATTTGAATAGCTCATCGCTATCCAGTACAACAGTAAAGGGGCCGTCATTAAGAAGACTTACCTTCATGTCGGCTCCGAATTTTCCTTTTTGAGTGTTATAGCCTTCCTGTGTACATCTGTCTATTATATAATCATACAGTTCAGATGCCATCTCCGGCTTTCCTGCCTTTACAAAGGATGGCCTGTTTCCCTTTCTGCAGTCTGCATAAAGCGTAAACTGTGAAATAAGCAGCAGTTCACCGCCCACATCGCTTAAAGCAAGATTGGTTTTACCGTTTTCATCTTCAAATATACGAAGTCCCAGCATCTTTTTAATCATTTTATCGGCCGTTTCCCGGGTGTCGGTATCCTGTACACCGATAAGTACCATAAATCCCTTGCCGATTTCACCGAGACACTCTCCGTCTACTTTTACGTTGGCTTCTTTTACCCTTTGAATTACAAAACGCATTTTAAAAATCCCCTGCTAATATACAAATACATTCTTTATGGCCTGGAAGGGTCCGAATACCATAAGAATATCGCCCTCTTCAACCTTAGTATCCTTGTTTATCTCTATGGCATCTTCGCCACGCTCAATAAACATTACGTTTATGCCGAATTTTTCTTTTAAACGACTCTCAAACAATGTTTTTTCTTCAAGCACTGCCGGAACCATATTTACCCTGACTTCCACCATTGCTCCGTGCCCGAAATTATCAATAAGCTCGAGCTCGTTAAACTGCGATACAATCTCTCTGTTAATCCTTGCAGCTATTTCTGCCTTTTCGGCACTGTTTGAGAACACCTCCCGAACCACGGCATACTGACCGTAAACAAGAAGCCTGTCACCCTTTTGAACCAGGGTATTGCGGGCAATTTCCACATGCTTTTTGTTACGCTGAAGCGAAAGAATATTAATGTTGTAATTAGCCTTCAGCTTACTTTCATGAATGGTCTTTCCATATAAAATCTCGGGAATCCAGTGAACATGAATTTCAACAATGGCGCTTCCGCCAAAGGTCTCTACTATTGTGATTGCATTATCCTGATTGTTCTTTTGAATGCGATTGTCCACTATTTTCTGAATAAGCCCGGAAGTCACTTTTTTGACGGGGGGAAGCTGTGTAATAATCATAAAAAACGCAAAAACCGCCACAGCGATAAGGGCTATATGATATGTGTGCTCCACATCGGACAAAGAAAAGGTATTAAAAATATTTACTATGAGGGAAACAATGATTACCGAAAAGAAATTACCTGTAATCATACAGATAAGCGCTATACGACGGCGCAATTTATTAACGGCTATAGTCTCACTTTCAGAGGTGGTATATCCGCAATTGGTAAAAAGAGAGATGCCCTGAAAATTGGCAATTGATGCGGGAACTCCCGATATTCTGAGCAATATTGAAAAAATATTGATCATTACAATGTATACCAAAAGAATGATTAATATTAAAATTACCGATAATTCAAAACTCATATTTCCCCCTTAATAACCTCCGACTGCCTCATTCAATTACAAATTTCGACATTCAATTACAAACTTCGATACAGTCCCTATCTTTTAACAAGTCTTCTTATACAGTACGACACACCCGTAAGCAGCAGTCCGTATACCAAAAGAGTAAGCCTGAAAATGCCGATTCCCTCTGCAAACAGGTAATGAGATACCGGAAAAGCATACGACAACAAGCGAAGCTTTTTGAGTGAATGGAATATAGGGCACGCAATAACCATCCAAATCATTATAACCGGTATTAATGCGCCCATCTTCGCCATATCCCCTGCCAGCTCACGAAGAAGCGAGCAAAGACCTATAGAGCCTAACACGAGAATCAAAAGATTCAAAAGCTCCATACCGGAAAAAGAAATAATTCCAAATCCAAGCATAGTCAAAAATGCCACAACAGCACCGCACAGCATTGGAATAACCTCATATACCAGGCTTAAGGCAAAGCGCTTCCTAAGAGAAAACAGGCCAAGAACACCATTCTTCTCATCTTCCAGGAAGTAAAGATTTGCAGCCATTCCCAAAAGAACTATCCAGCAGGCCAGTAACCCCCTAAGCGGCGAAGTTACATAGGAAGAATCATCGCTTTCACTTTCAGGCTTTTCATCACCGATATATCGCATTTCTATTAAATCCTCGGCCGAGTAAAACTCATTAAGCTCGTCGTGAATCAAGGCAGCCTGCTCCAAATCAATGCCGACCTCATTTTTCATGTAATCCTTATATAAAATATCAATTGCCGCCGGAAAAAGTGATGAACACACCTTAACCGCGGTCATGGAATCTTCGATATTCTTTTCCCTGGTATACAGGGTCATATAATGATTACTGTAACCTAACGTAATATTTTCATTTAACATCCTGGTGAGTTCATCGTCCATAACGAACACAAAATTAATATCACCCTTCTCAACCAGGTCAATTGCAGTATCCTTATCGCTTATTTCCAAAAAAGATATTGCACTGTCATCGTTGCACAGCTTACCCACCAGTTCTGCAGAAATGGGATCGGCAGGATTGTGTACAAGCCCCACCTTCAGTATGGAGGCTTCACTTTTTGAAGCCAGCGACAGCACAAAGGTTGCCAGAGGCATCAAAAGAAGCAACAATATGAATGATTTTTTTCTAAACAGGCGCTTTATCTGAAGCCCTGCAAAAACAAACAGTTGTTTCAAAAATCCACCTCTAAACAATAATCTTTCTGTTGCGTGCGCGAATGGCAACAGTCAAAAATACCACTCCGTATCCAAAAAGCCCCAGCATACTCCACAGGTTTATATGGCCTGTAAAGCCTCCCTGAACAATATCAGCCGCTACTCCCACGGGAAGCAGTGCTCCCACACTCTGCAGCCACTCAGGGAAAAAGCTTCTTGGATAAAACAAACCACAAATAAAGCCCATAAAGAATGCCACAAAAAACAGAGCAATAATCTGGCTTATAAAATTATCAAATACTTCGAAAATCATAAACTGCAGCGAAGCCAGCATAAACATTGCCAGCAGCATACAGCCCAGGAAATTAATATACGAAAGAAATCCCCTTTCCTCCCATTCCATGAATCCAAGGAAATGCCCGGTTTTCTCCATCACCGTACACACAAATGTAATAATCAGCAGGAAAATACCCAGAAAGGCACAGTAGGCTCCATACTCGCCAAACACCATTTTGTGGGCCGGCATACCTTTCATTGCAAGGCTTTGGTACAAAGAACGTTCTCTCTTGGTAAAGAACAGGGCCGCATTAAAGCCAAACAAAAGAATAAAAATAACCAGTACGGCACAAATATAATAGCCGGTAAGGGAAATATTGGTACCAAGCCCCAGTACTTCACGGTCCCACAGCCTTATTACTCCGATGAAAACCATGATTTGCTGAACACTGAAGTTATCAACCTTCTCCCACCACTGGGGATCGTTTAATTCTCTTAAAACATATTCAATGGAAAAGCAGCTGGACTCGGCCAGTGATATAAACGAGGAGCCTTCTTTGGCTATCTCGCTCATCAAAAGAGTGGCCAGGGAATTATTGCTGTCCAAGGTAACATAGTAAAGCTTCACGTCATTTTGGCCGCATGCAACCGATTCAATAAATCCATCAGGGACAATAAGATATGTTGACAGTTCACCTAGCAAAAGCTTTGTCTTGGCCTCACTTTCGGTGCAGCTTACAAATTCAACATTCATGTCCGCAGCATTTGCAAACCCGGTTAACTGCTCAAGAAAGTCGATTCCCAGATAGTCCGACAGTTCTCCCACAATACCTATTTTTAAGTCGCCGTTACTGCTGCTCTGAATGCCGCTTTTAATCCCGGC
>JAZUJC010000275.1:0-5861 GCA_045642625.1 Lachnospiraceae bacterium | reverse complement strand
TACCAGGTTTCTTAAATCTTCATCATCCATTTCGTCGTGAATGGAGGTAAAGCCAAGAAGGCATCCGTAAATAGCCAGTGAAGTATGAAGGGGATTTAAACAGGTACAAACCTTCATTTTTTCAACCTTATCGACGGTTTCACGTTCTGTGTAAATAACGCCCACCTTATCAAGGGGAAGCTTGCCGTTGGGGAATTTATCTTCAATTACAAGGTACTCTGTTTCCTCGGCATTTACAAAAGGTGCTACATACGTGTTCTTTGATGTTACAACCTGTGCAAGATCGTCAATACCGTCTGCTTCAAGATTCTTTGAAACCTTTTCGTCGGGTCTTGGAGTAATCTTATCAATCATTGACCAGGGGAAAGAAACCTTATTTGAATCATTTACATAGTCAAGGAAAGCTGCGGGAGCCTTTTTGTTGTCAACCCAGCCCTTGGCAAATGTAACAATTGCATCATAAAGCTTATCACCGTTATGAGAACAGTTATCCATTGATACCATGGCTACCGGAAGCTCACCACAGGTAAATCTATGGTACAAAAGGCTCGCAATCTTACCGATATAACCTTCTGTTGCATCGGGACCTGCCTCAATATCCTTTACTGTTGCAGGGAGTAATTCGCCTGCAGCATTCTTTACCACATAACCCTTTTCTGTAATGGTAAAGCTCACCATTTTAAGAGAAGGCTTTTCAAACACTTTAAGAAGCTTTCCAAATTCATCACTGTTATTTCTGTCAAGGATAAGTGAGGTTACAATACTTCCGATAACCTTCTTTTCCATTGTTCCGTCGGCCTTTAAGGTAACAAGAATATTTAAATCGTCATGAGGACGGTACATCTTCTCCACGATTTCATAATCGTATTCTTCACACACCAGGAGGCCTGTCTTATTAATACCCATTTCAAGCATTCTGTCGCAAAGATTTCTCTGGAATGCTCTGAAAATATTACCGGCACCGAAATGAATCCATTCGGGGTTTTCGTCTGTTTCTTTTTTGACCAAAGCTCTGTCAAAAGAAGGTAAAATATAGCCTTTTGCCTCAAAGGCTGCCTTATCCTGAATACCGTTGTTTGTTAAGAACATGATTTTACAATTGCCTCCCATAAACCGTTAAGATATGTTGCTCCAAGTGCTCTGTCATATAAACCGTAACCGGGCATTGCTACTTCGTCCCAGATCATTCTTCCGTGGTCAGGGCGAATAGGACCGGTAAATCCGATATCATAAAGAGCTTTCATAATCTCGTACATATCAAAGGTACCGTCTGATGATAAGTGAGCCGATTCCTCAAAGTCATCATCGGAGTTGAATTTAAGATTACGAACATGTGCAAAATGGATACGGCCTTTAAGCGCGCGGATCATACCGGGAAGGTCGTTCTTTCTGTTGGTACCGTATGAACCGGAGCAGAATGTAACTCCGTTGTGAGGGTTATCAACCATCTGCATCATACGCTGAATATTTTCAAGGTTAATGATGATTCTGGGCAGGCCGAAAACTGACCATGCGGGATCATCGGGATGAATTGCCATATTAATATCGTATTCATCACATACAGGCATAATTCTTTCAAGGAAATACTTAAGATTCTCAAAAAGCTTCTCCTCGTCCACATCCTTGTACATTTCAAAAAGTTCCTTGATTTTAGCCATTCTTTCAGGTTCCCAGCCGGGCAAAATTGCACCGTTTGCATCCTTTGAAATAGACTCAAACATATTCTCGGGATTAATCTTATCGATTGCAGCCTGGCTGTATGCAAGTACGGTAGAGCCATCCTTTCTGACACGGGCGAGCTCTGTTCTGGTCCAGTCAAAAACGGGCATAAAGTTATAGCACACCAAATGAATACCCTCTTCGCCGAGGTTTCTGAGTGTTTCAATATAGTTGTCGATGTACATATCTCTGTCGGGAGTTCCTACCTTAATTGCATCGTGAATATTTACCGACTCAATACCTGCGATATGAAGCCCTGCGGCCTCAACCTCTTCCTTAAGAGCGTGAATTCTTTCCCTGCTCCATAATTCACCGGGCTTTGTGTCATACAAAGTGGTGATAACACCGGTAACACCGGGAATCTGTCTGATTTGCTTTAAGGTTACAGTATCAAAGCCTGTACCGTACCATCTGAATGTCATTTCCATGCAATTGCACCTCTCTTTATTATTTTTGTTCTTTAAAATACTCTGAAAACTGTTTGCGAATGGATTCCTGATCCACCTGATAACGACTTAAGTGCTTGTGCACCAGTTCAACCGCCTTTTCCTTGTCGCGACCTTTAATTGCTTCATACATACCGCGATGATCTTCCACAATCTTAAGATCCTTAACCGTTTCAACCGCCAGTGTTCTTACCCGGTCAAACTGAATCATCATTGTAGCTCTCATCTCATATATATTGTTTTTCTCAGCCGCCACATAAATCAGCTTATGAAAATCGTTATCCAGCCCATATAATTTTTCCTTCTCTCCACGGCCCAAATAAAATTCCTGCAAAAGAACGTTTTCTTCCAGTTCTTTCAAGTATCTTTCATTTGCCACATCACAGGCCACTTCGATTACTGCACTGTCAAGGACGTTTCTTAGGAAACGGGATTCCTCAACAAGCTTTGGATCAATTAATGACACATATGATCCTCTTTGAGGAAATATCTCAATGATAGAGGCCTTTGACAATTCTATTATTGCCTCGCGAACCGGGGTTCTTGATAACCCAAGCTCTGCGGCTATTTCATTTTCCGAGACTAAGGTACCGGGCTTTAGTTCAAGGGAAACTATATTTTCTCTGATTACCCTTAATGCAAAATCCCTGGCTGTCTCTCCCGCAATTCTGTCTGTATTAATCATTTATCACCTTTATAAACCGTTATATGTATCCGCAAAAAATCTTTGTTGATATCTTGTGGACTTGTATACTAGTTTCTTGCTGTTTTAAATTTACCACCAAATCACATATAAGTAAAGACTTTAGTCCAAAAATAATTGGCCGAATACAATCGATATATACCTGCAAAACATTACATAAAAAAATCCGGGAAATAATCCCGGACTTTAATCATCTCTGTTATAAGTTTTGTATGAATCACACTATAAGCATATCATACCATAAGTGTATCTCACTATAAACGTATCCTGCTAATTAAGCTCTTCTTCCTCTGTTTTTGAAGAAAAATAACGAACTCTCCTCAGTGAATACTCTCCCTTTTCATAATCATATCCATCCCCTGAATCACTGTACATATCATAGAAGCATTCACCTTCGCCGAACACTTCGTTTCTAATATCCTTATCCTGCTCTGCTGTAGATAAAGCAGCCTCTGTCATGGGGATAATACTGTTTTCCTTTACAAATAATGGAATCCTGTCTATTGGTGCTTCTGCATCAACCCAGCAGCCTCCTTCATATCTGGTTTTGTCATAAAAATCATACCAGGCGGTACCCTTAGGTAAATATACCTTTCTGCTTCGCTTCTTTTCTATCGGAATGCTGCCTGCTTCATAGTACATTGCCTCTGTTACGGGGCATACCATAATCGACTCGCCAAACATATACTGATTGGTTATATCCCACACGTTTTCATCGTCGGCAAAAGAAAATGCGAGATTTTTCATAATTGAACCATCATTAAGCCACGACTTACCCGCTTCGGAATAAATATAAGGCATAAGCTCGTATCTTAATCGGTTAGCCTTTACCATTGCATCATAGAAGGGCTCCCCTTCACGGCCAAATACCCACATCTCCCTGTCAACATCGGTTCCATGGCATCTAAATACAGGCAGGAACGCAGCCCACTGATACCATCTTGTATATAACTCTCTGTAGCCCAAATCACTTTCGGGATTTTCATAATCACCGTCCCAATACCAGTAATCGCCGGGTTTTACAAAAAACGCTCCCACATCAACAGTCCAGTACGGAATACCTGATGCACAGAAATTTAGCCCGGAACCGATTTGTTCACTAAGAGTTTTCCATGAAGCCGCAATATCTCCCGACCACATAATGGTACCGAATCTTTGCTGACCGGTGTAGGCGCTTCGCGTTAAATTACACACTCTTTTTTCCCGATACTGTGGATTGACAGCCTTTTCTTTCTCCATTTCACATCGCTGCCCCTCATATATACCCTGGGCATGGTAAAAAGAAAATGAATTTGAAAGTTCATCGGTTGTTCTAAGCCCCAGTTCCCTGCAGTATGTATTATAAAGTACAGAAGGCTCCGGTCTTGTCTTAACACTCCACTCGGGTGTAATGGGCTCTGAGCTGTCGCACCACCAGGAGTCAACACCCGAAGGCCAGTGTTCTTCGTTTAACTGCTTCCAGTAGGTCTCTCTTCCCTCTTTCTTAAAGGGGTTATACAGCGATGAAGCCTTTAACAGAAGGTCCTTTTCTTTGAATTCGGCATAATTATCCGAGCTTGGATCTGATGTGGGCCATACGGAAATCATAAAATGAACATTAGAATCGTGAAGCGTATCAATCATTTCTTTTGCATGTCCAAAGCGGGATTTATCAAAGGTTTTCTGGCCCCACTTTCCATCCTCCCAGGAAATCCAGTCCAATACAATGCAATCCATTCCAAGGCCAAGCTCTCTGGATTTTTTTACGGTATCCAAAATCTGCTGTTCATTTTCGTAACGTTCCTTGGACTGTACATAGCCAAAAGCCCATTTAGGAAGCATACTCGCCTTACCGGTCAGATATCTGTAGCCTTCGATTACCCTGTCCATTGATGATTTACCGGCTTCGGAATTTCCTAAACCTGCAATAAAATAATAATTCCATTCATGAGCCGATTCATTGTATATATAAGGTTCGCTCACCGTATCATTAAAAATCATCGGGCTGTAGGTATCCATAAGTATTCCGTAGCCCTTTGTTGATACAAACATCGGAATAGCGATTTTTCTGTTGGCCTGATGCACATAAACGGTCTTTCCTCTGAGATTTCCATAGCCCTCTTCGTGCTGTCCAAGTCCGTAAATCGCTTCCCTGTCAAACCGAGGATGCCAGGTAATATGATTGGCCTTACCGTTAAACATCTTTACCGCGTCGCGAATAACAGTCTTCTCCCCGTCCGGAGTCTGAATTACCTCGGTTTTGGAGTCTTCTCCTGACAAAACATAGGTGTCATATTCTTCAAATTCCACCGGTGCCTTTTCTTTCTCTTTAAAAAGAAGCTGCCCCTTTTTGTCATAAAAAGAAACCGAAGAGTCAGCCTTTGAAATCAATACGGTCAGTTCCGCTGTTTCTGCTTTATAAAAGCACGCCTCTTCTTTCATGGAATAACCGTCAAAATAATCTTTCGCAATTACCCCGGGCTTATTAAGCTTGTCAAACTCGCCCCTTGAAATCTTAATTTCAGCAATTGAGGGTGTCCTGAAGGATAAGCGAAGCTTTGAATAATCAGAAACAAACTCTGTATAATTTTTCTCTTTATTTACACGTTCAATTTTTCTTGAGGGTGCTTTAGTGGCTGTTAACATTTCTCCTACCTCTCATCCGTTTCCCGTTTTCTCTCATTCGGCCTCATTGTCTGAAGCCGCTAAATGTTCCAAACCGGCTGCTATCTCCGCTGCTTCCCCGGCTGACAGTTTCTCTGTAAGGCCAAAGACATTTTCTTTAGTGCCCTTCATAATTCCCCTGGTATATACCTGGGCAATATGATTTACACATATATGGCAGTCATACAAATCCCTGAGTGCTGCGGCCTTTTTAGTGTCATCAAGGTCCTTGATCCCGAGCTTCTTTTTCATATATTCATGAACTATCCGGACTGCACTCCGCCTCTCTATATACTTATCCGCATAAAGCAAGTCCTCGCTTTCGGCAAAGCCCAAAGAGATAGCATCCT
>JAZUJC010000274.1:0-2462 GCA_045642625.1 Lachnospiraceae bacterium | reverse complement strand
TGTCCACCCTCAAAGTTGTTAAAAAAGATTAACCCCTCTCACCCCCAGTATTTACAAGGGTTTGAGAGGGGTTTCATCAACACATATTGTCCTATAAGTCTACTTCTCTGTATATTTGAATAATAATCCACGCATTATTTAAAATTCGGTTTATATTCTCATTTTTAGTATTTCGGAATACTAATTTTCCTTCTTACTATTCAATTACCACAGCCTGTGAATAAAACTGCTTATATCTCTTTATGAAAAGCTCCATATCATATTCTTCCCGACCTCGCATAGGGTCCTGAACTATTACAACGCCCTTTTCCGTGTCGTAGCCGGATACCACCATACAGTGGAGATTGGCCTTCCAAACAAGGTATTCACCGTCCACCCACCATTCGGTAGAATAGCCCGGATCCTGGTTTATATAAGCCGTAGCCCACACAACAACCGGATTACCCTGTCGTACCTTTTCAAGAACCGTTTGGAAATTAGCTCCTGAATAATCCACAGCCTTTAAATTGCTGCCCTTTGAAGCCAAAAACGAATTGGCAGCATTCACTATGGCACCTGCATAACAGCCATACGAAGAATCCTCTCTCGGATCCCCTACAAATTCATCGTAGAAATTGGCTTGTCCGATAGGTGCCTTGGGAAGATAGTTATCTGATAAACTTTCTTTTGATATATCAAAGTCCAAATAGCCAAGCACCATTGCAAGGCTGGTTATCTCACAGCCGTTTGGAAGAGATGGATTCTGGCTTATATGCTGTACTTCAAGCTCAACACGTTCAGCCGGCAAAGTAATTTCTTCGGTGGTGTCCATATTTTCACGGTAACGCCTGAAATTCTTTCCGTTGGCATATAAAATCTTACCATCCTGAGTTACCAGCTGATAAACACCCTCAGCACTGATACCGGTCCGTTTAAAGCCTTCCCATTCGGAAGAAATCAGTGCGGTATGAACCATGGACGGAGAATCAAAAAGCTGAGTCTCACCACAGGAATATACCATTTCGTCGGTATGCCTGAAATATTGGCCATCCACGCTGTCAAGAATCAGCATATAACGCATCACCGGTTCCGCATTATCGTCTACGGTTGTTATTGTAATGTACCTGCTGCCATCCTGAGCAGTAAGTACCACTCCGTTTTGCTGGTTAATCAGTGCCAGTTCTTCTCCGGAGAAATTCCTGTTTTCAATCAGTTCAGCCGAATCGTATATTTCTGCTGAAACCGTGCTCTCAGGGCCCTCAGCTTCAGCTTTAAGCCTGTCTACTGCCTCTATGAATTTCTGCCTGTTAAGCGCCTCTTCTTCAAGCTTTGCCAGGCGCTTTTCTTCCTTCTTGGCTGCTCTGTCGGCCTGCCACTGTTTTATATCATCATGAACATTTCCTGCCCAGGCACTGATATTGTGGCCTGTATTAACCAGAAAACGGCCGAGAGGCTTCCTTTGGTAAATACATACCAAAGACAACAGCACTATTAAACTTACTACTAATACTTTGGCATTCTTACTCAACTCGTATTTACCGTTAACTACCTTTCACAATCCTGCTCACATCTTTTAGACACATTTTTCCTTAAACCGATAACATCTATCCAATCTATCAAACGTATCTTTTATATTATACCATATATTGTGTTTTTTCGTTATATAATCGCAAAAGAAGCACATATAGTAAAATAATTCCTGGACAAAACTCACATCACAGACTGAGTTTTTATGTTATAGAAATTCACGCAAATATCTTATTAAAAAAATGTTTTATCGGGAAAAAGTGTTGCTGATTAATCCTTATAATACTAGGATTTCCGTGGAATAGGCATATTATTTCGAAAGCTTGAATGAATTATAAGTCATTTATTTTGCTTGAAATTTTGAGCAAGCATACAAAACGTCTCGATTATTAACATTTATACGCCAAATATGTTTTTGATTAACAAATATAAACCAGAGAAAAGCAAAAAGCGGCGTATAAAGTGTAAAGGAAAGAAATCATTATACGCAGGCACCCAATCGGCGTACACACATTTAGGCGTATAAAATAGTAAAATGAGGGAAATTAGCGGAACATCCATCATATATGGAAAATGTTAGGACTATTGCAGCGGCTGGCCACGGAAAATACTTGGGCAATTATATAGGCAGTTTATTGGAAATCCGGTGGATTGAAACTGTAAAAGCAAACTATGGGCGTAGTCTTTGGGAGTAAACCGTAAGAGTAAACTATGGGCGTAGTCTTTGGGAGTAAACCGTAAGAGTAAACTATGGGTGTAATCTTTGGGAGCAAACTGTATAAGTAAAAATAGCATTAAACGTAGAAAACCGAAGATGCAACTAAAAAACTCCCACACTATTGTGCGGGAGTTTAAATACATTATTATGCAAAAGAATTATACGAGTTCAAGTAAAACTTCCATTGCAGCATCACCCTTACGAAGGCCAATCTTAACGATTCTTGTGTAACCACCGT
>JAZUJC010000273.1:0-1569 GCA_045642625.1 Lachnospiraceae bacterium | reverse complement strand
ATAATAAGAAGTGATTCACCCTCAATAAACCTGAAGCTAAAATTGGCATTGTTGGCAAGACGAACCGTTCTGTGCCCATTAAGCCTTGTGTAGGGAACCTCGCTTAATACCCTGTCGATTAAATAGTCACGAAGCCCGGTTTCATATTTTTTACGCTCTTCAAGCCTTTCTCTGGCAAGCTCCGTTGCTTTTCCAAAGCCCACAATGCCGGGGGTATTGTGGGTGCCGGCCCGTCGGCTTCGCTCCTGGGCACCGCCGTGAATAAAGGCTCCTATTTTGACTCCGTTTCTTATGTACATAATGCCAACGCCCTTTGGACCGTTAAATTTGTGTCCGCTGGCAGAAAGGAGGTCAATATTCAGTTCATTAACATCGATTTTTTCGTGTCCGTAGGCCTGAACGGCATCGGTATGAAAAATAATACCCTTCTCCTTTGTGATGGCACCGATTTCCTTAATGGGTTCAATTGTTCCGATTTCATTATTGGCGAACATAACCGATACCAGTATTGTGGTGGGACGTATCGAAGCCTTCAGCTGTTCAATATCAACCACACCGTTTTCGTCTACATCAAGATAAGTGATTTCATAGCCCTGCTTTTCCAAAAACTCACAGGTGTGAAGGATTGCGTGATGCTCGATTTTAGTGGTAATGATATGGTTGCCCTTATCCCTGTGGGAATATGCTATTCCCTTAAGGGCCCAGTTATCGGATTCGCTTCCGCCTCCCGTAAAATATATCTCATTGGGCTTTGCACCAAGAAAATCAGCTACTGTCTCTCTTGCTTTTTCAACCGCTTTTCGGGATTCACCCGCAAAACGATATATGCTGGCAGCATTTCCGTACAGTTCTTCAAAATAAGGCTTCATCGCCTCGAATACTTCGGGGGCTACTCCGGTGGTAGCTGCATTATCCAAATATATAATGTCGCTCATTTGTCCGCCTTTCTTTTCCTACTATTTTAGTAGGTTTATATTCTAAAATAAAACCGAAGTATCCATACCACGGTGTGATGTAGTCTACTTCGGTTTCAATTCCTATTACTTCGGTAGGTTTACTGTATCAATATAAGCCTACACTACTGTTTTGTCAATCAAACACATTCTAAAAATTCTATTAAATTGCAGCAAATCCCTTTTCAAGATCGGCAATAATATCATCAATATGTTCGGTACCGATTGAAAGTCTGATGGTGCTCTGGTTAATGCCCTGATCTGCAAGCTCTTCGTCGGTAAGCTGTGAATGAGTTGTGCTTGCAGGGTGAATTACAAGGCTCTTGACGTCAGCTACATTTGCTAAAAGAGAGAATATCTCAAGGTTATCGATGAACTTCCAAGCTTCTTCTTTTCCGCCCTTAATATCAAATGTGAAAATACTTGCTCCGCCATTGGGGAAGTACTTTTCGTAAAGTGCATGGTCGGGATGATCCTTTAATGAAGGATGATTTACCTTGGCAACCTTGGGATGATTCTGTAAAAATTCAACCACCTTTTTGGTGTTTTCGGCATGTCTGTCGAGTCTTAATGACAAAGTCTCAGTTCCCTGTAACAGTAAAAATGCGTTGAAAGG
>JAZUJC010000272.1:0-11595 GCA_045642625.1 Lachnospiraceae bacterium | reverse complement strand
ACGATCCGACTTAGGTTGTACAAAATGATTGCAAGCATCAATAAAATCGGTTTTACCGGCTTAATTTTCACATGACATGCAATATTTGCAATTATTCCAAGGATAAGAATAACCGCAAAAGAAAAACAGCCAAACAGGAAGTAGAATCTAAAAAGTTTCGGATAACCTTCGGTAAATTCATCAAAATCCGCACCGGTTCTTCCTGCATTCCCCAAAATCATACCGGAAACAACTGTTACAGGAGAAAACAGATAAGCCCCGCCTTCCGCCGCCATATCCAGCAAAATGCCTCTTTTGTTGTTGGCAAGACCGTTGGAAACCGATTGTTTGCAAAGCCTTTTTAATTCGGCAGCACCAAGATGGCTCTCTATTTTAGGGAACATGTCGGTCCACAAAAACTTAGGGTCACTGCTGGCACCCACCAGCAAACCGTCCGGCCACTCCGTATATTCTTCTATCTCACGCATACCGTTCAAATCGGGCCATGCAAAGCGTTGAACCGCCAATTGTTCAATGCTTCCCGCGGGAGCCTCCGGCATACCGATGATATGCTCCTTAGAAGTCAGTCCGTGGATAACAAGAGGCATTGAGATAATATATAAAACAATAATCCCGACTTCCTTTGAGCCAGCCAGATAATATACGAGCGCCAGCACCAGAAATGCCGCAAAGTATATTATCCCTGCCACAGAAGCTTTGCCGCTTATAGCGCCATTCACCAGCCAGATTATCCCCAAAACCAGTTGAACCAGAGTTACTGCTGCTATGAAATTTTGAAAAATAGTTTTTATTGATTTATCAAATTTCATAATGGTTACAGCCAAAATCCCTATTTATAGAATTCATGAACCTTTTCGATAATATAATCTACCTGTTCATCCTTTAATCCGTAGTACAGGGGAAGACGGGTAAGTCTTTCGCTTTCCCTGGTAGTATACTTGTCTTCACCGCTGAATCGGCCGAATTTACGCCCTGCAGGAGCAGAATGAAGAGGTACATAATGAAATACTGATAAAATATCATTCTGCTTAAGGAAACCGATAAGCTTTGTACGCTCCTCCACATCCTTAGCCTTAATGTAAAACATATGAGCGTTGTGAGTACATTCTTCAGGTATGAAAGGCACCTCAATCTTACCTGCCTCAGCCAAATCCTTAAGGCCTTCCATATAACGGTTCCACACACGGAGACGGTCTTCATTGATTTCATCGGCCTTCTCAAGCTGAGCATAAAGATATGCCGCATTCATATCACTGGGAAGATAGGAAGAACCATAATTCATCCAGGTATACTTATCAATCTGTCCCCTAAAGAACTGACTTCTGTTAGTACCTTTTTCACGGATAATCTCAGCATCAAGGATGTGTGCCTCATCACGGATAAGAAGCGCACCGCCTTCACCCATTGAGTAGTTCTTGGTTTCGTGGAAAGAAAAAGCACCAAAGTCGCCAAAGGTTCCAAGAGCCTTTCCTTTGTATTTAGCCATAACACCCTGAGCAGCATCCTCAATTACCATTAAGTTTCTGCGCTTTGCAATTTCCATTATGGTGTCCATCTCACAGCCTACGCCGGCATAATGAACAGGAACGACGCACTTTGTTCTGTCTGTAATTGCATCCTCAATAAGCTTTTCGTCAATGTTCATGGTATCGGGTCTGATATCCACAAACACCACCTTTGCACCGCGCAACACAAAAGCATCTGCTGTTGAAACAAAGGTATATGCAGGCATTATAACCTCATCGCCGGGTTTGATGTCCGCAAGCAGAGCCGCAAGCTCTAAAGCATGTGTACATGATGTAGTAAGAAGAGCCTTTCCGGTTCCTGTTGTTTTCTCAATCCACTCATTGTCTTTTTGGGTAAATTCACCGTCGCCGCAGATTTTCATATTATCCACAGCCTGCTTGATGTAATCCATTTCCTTGCCGGTATAAGGCGGTACATTAAATCGAATCATTTATTAATCCTCTCAATTTTTATCATGCATTTATAACATGACATATTTTATGGTCAAAATATTCCTTTACGGCTTATTCACTGATCCACAAAACATATCCTTGTTCACTATACACTTCTTTATAATTGTAATCCTTCAAGAATTTCTTAAGAATCTCTTGTTTCTCACCCTCAGCATCCAGGTTGAAATCGGTTATTACAGCAACATTCACACCTTCATCCTGCATCTGCTTCTCAAGACCCGCCATCTCGTTTTTAAACTTTTCGACCGAATAGGACGGAAGGCTGGGCCAGGTTGATGATATAGCAGGCTCAGAGCCCATATAGTAGGCAATTCCGGGAACCTCGCCAAAGGAAAGAACCCTGGCTTCCTTCAGGCTTTCTTTGTCCCAGATATCCGAAATATCTTCCAAAAGCTTTGCATTGGCCTTGGTGGTTTTCATACCTGCTACAACAGGATTATTTGTTACCCTTGTATCCTGAGCGGGCTGTTTTTCCCTAAACGTGAACATACAGCCGAATACAGTCATCTGAACCGTATAAAAAGCAAGTAAAGTAACAAGCCCCGTTGCCATGACCTCGGTTTTTTTATTGTTCCAAAATGACACTGCCACATACATTGAAAGAGGCATTAACAGGAACAAATTGTTTATTGCCGCATAGAGACTGTTGTTGCTTCCAAGCGGTGTGATTAGTGTTATTACAATAGCCGAAACAAAAAGCACCTTCTTAGAAGGTTCAAAAGCCTTTGAAAAAGAAGCAAACAGCATAAGCACCAGGCAGACTATGATAATTACAACACTGTACAGATACATAGAGCTGTAGGATCTGAAATTGTAATCAAAAAGTGCCTTCTTGTAATGCCAGATATATATAACCGCAAAGCCAAGTACAGCTACGATATGATAAAGCGGCCTAAGCTTTGCAAGCGCTGAATCCTTTCTAAAGGCAATAATGCCCACAACCAAAAGCCCTGCCACACCAAGCACCACAGGAATCATCCAATACCATACACAGGTATAAGAAGCTATGAGATTTCTGATTGTAAACCAGATGCCGTACCTCTCACTTTCATCGGTCATGGAAAACAGTTCTTTAATTGAACCGATGTAGGTACCAAGATTTCCCCTTATCGCTATTATTCCAAATATTACCGCCAGGGTTGCCACATAGCCGATTATACAGTTCAGTGTATCGTTAAGGGCATTTTTAAACTTTTCCCTTTTGGCTATCGAATACCACCAAACGGCTACAATAAGCGCCACCTCACATATATTCGGAAAACGCACGAATACATTAAGTGCAAGTACCACTCCTGCCAGTACAAGGTTCTTTCTTTTGCCATCCCTAAGGCCCACATACAAAGGCGCCGTGGCCACGGTAAACAGATAATAGGTCATATAATGATATACACCATATGCCGGAGCCCAGCAAAGCGCAAGGGAAAGAAACAGGCCAAAGAACGATACAACAGCATTTAGCTTTACAGTTTTTACCAAAAACCGGTAAAGCCACAAAACAAAGGCTGCTCTGATAATTCTAAGGTAAATGCTTACCCCCAGCATCGTGGCTCCAAAGGGAAGATGTACCAGCACCCATCCGATAAAATTGGAAAACAGCGTGGAGTAATACCACATTCTGTCCAGATTATCCAGATAGGTGAAATTACCAAGATTATAGCCCACATCGGTAATATCAATTCCTTTATTTACATTTACAAAGCTAAATATCAGCAAAATAACGGGGAATATATACCTTTCGGCTATCAGTCCCATTTTTTGCCAATCAATGGTTTTCACCTTTTTCATTCAGTAGTCTCCGTAGCTGCCAGTTGTTTATCAAGGTCAGCTATTTTTGAAGAAAGCTTCGATTTGGACATACACTTTGCAATAAATGCAAAAATAAGTTGCCTTATCGTATCAAGCAAAAAGCAAATCAGATATACTAAGACTCCGGTAAGTATAATCACAGGTGCAAACACTACAGGGTTTAAATCAATAAACCTGTCCACCCCAAGCCACTTAGGCCAGTTAAACCTGATAAGAATCTGCTCGTGTATCAGATACGTGGAAAACGACGCCGTTGCAAGCCTGTTAATAACCTTGGCGCTCTTTCCTGTGATGGGCTTCATATTTACAAAACACATAAACAGACCCAACGCACCCATAAGCATAAACAAATGGTTATGATCGTAGGAAATACGTTCCAAAAGCCCAAATCGACCTGTTTTCACAAAAACAAACTGTATAACAAATTCTTCGGAGAACACCAGAGTTTCTCCTGCCAGGAAAAGAACAAAGCCTTTCCAGGCGGTGTTAATTAACTTAATTCCGTAAAGCCTTACATAGGCTGCCACAAAGAACAGGGTCATAAACCACAGCGGGCTTCCACCCTTATCATCAATTTCAAATGTGAAAGGGCAAACGGTCTTAAACAGTGACTCAAAAATGAGCAGCAGTACAATAACCGTCTCCAGGCCCTTCTTTGAAAGATTTTTAACCCCTGCAGACAATACCGGCAAAAACAGGTAAAACACTACATAAGAAGTACAAAACCAGTATGTATCCATATGCAGCGGAAACAGGCAGCGAAGGTAAGTATATACCGACAGCACTCCCGTATCCTGATCGTTTATAACAAGACTGTTTATATCAAAAAGATGAAGCCCCTTGGTAAGCAGGAGCATAACTCCCAATATACCTATGGAATAAAACAAAACCGTAAATACTATCTCTAAAAAGCGGCTGACCTTTGCATTGGAACCACTCATAAAATATCCCGTAAGAAGAATATATACATTTACGCTTGAGAGGCAAAATGCATTCAGTATCCAGGACTGCTGATAGATATGATTACCGGTTCCCGCATATATTTTCAAAAGGCCGCCCTTATCAAGGCCGTGCAATACAATGATAAGCACCATTGTAATGATTCGTAACAACTCAAGGGACGCATTTCGCTGCTTTTTGGCACTATTCATTACCCTGCACCCCCTCAGCTATATTTGAATCGATTTTCTTCATAAAAGCCACCGCCTTTGAGTTGGCGAAAAGCTTCTTTATCAGTTTAAACAGCAGGCTTCTTAAGTAATCTACCAGTCCACCTATGATATATATCGCAACAGAATATCCTAAAACGCCCAACACAAAAACAATCACATTGCAGCTTGTGAGATTACTTACCCCTATCCACTTAGGCCATTCATATCTGATCAAATCGTGCTCATGGAAAAGATAAACACCAAAGCTTAACGGTGCCGCAAAGGTTATAATCTTTGCCCACACTCCCTGTATTTCACGGGCGTTTATAATTGCCATAAACAAAGAAACGGAGCTAAGCAGCAGGAATATGTGATTGTGCTCCAAAGATACTCCCAGCATATCCTCGAAGCGACCGGTTCTTAAATTTACCTGAGACAGTGCAAACTGTTCGGCAAACATTAATGCCACACAGGCAAGGTGAATCAAATAGGCTTTCAAAGGCTTCTTTAACCACTCAATATCATAAAGCCTTATATAAGCGGCTATTAAGAACATGACAAGAAACCAGATTAAGTTATAACCGCTTTCATCCTCGGTAAATCTTACCGGCATTACGGTTTTAAAAAACATTTCAAAAGCAAGAAGACCGAATATTGTAAGCTTTAACTGGCCCTTACTCATCTTCTTTATACCTGCAACCAGCACCGGTGACAGCAGATACAGCAGCACATAAGCGGTACAAAACCAGTAAATGTTATTGTGCACCGGAAAAATGCATCTCAAATAGTGATATGTATCATACCTCTCACCCACCGCAAGCAACACACCTAAAATGCCCAGCGAATAAAACATTACCTGGCATATTATTTCAAACAGACGGCCGGCTTTAAACCGGGATTTACAAAGAAGATATCCCGTAATCAGCATAAACAGGTTAAGCCCGTTAACGTTGGCACATTCCATTATCCATGCCACCACCGAATTAGTGGTAGGGTGGGTAAGTGTCAGAAGACCACCGTTTTGCATATCAAGAAGACCACCCTTATTCATACCGTGAACGCTTATGATCATCAGCATGGAAATAATGCGCACCAGTTCAATATTCACATTTTTCTTTTTGGGTGTAGCTGACATCATTTCAGATTTCCTTCTATATTCTCGGTATGGGAGCGAATTATAAACCTGGGTCTTCCCTTAACCTCTTCGTATATTCGGGCAAGATAATGACCGATAATACCAAGGCTTATCATAATAAATCCGCCAACCAGAAGAATAAGCAGAATAACCGTGGGGAATCCCTTTTCGGCAATTCCCATAAAATATTTTACAAGGGTCTGAATACCCAAAATAATACTCATAATAACCGATACCACCCCTAAGAAAGTCACTATCTGGAGGGGCATTGTGGAAAAACTGGTGGCATTATTGATTGCATACTTCATAAGGCTCCTGAAGCTCCACTTTGTTTTTCCGTACTTTCTCTCCTGCACTTCATATTCAAACTTGGTGGTTTTAAAGCCTACCCAAAATGAAAGTGCTCTAAAGAACGTGTTCTTCTCCGGAAGTGACAAAAGAACATTAACAACCTTGCGATCCAAAAGCTTGTAGTCCGATGTAGCCTTCATATCCATTCTTATGAGGCGGCTCATTATTTTGTAGAAAAAGCCCGCGCACATCTTATGGAAAATACCTTCTTTACCCCTGGAGGATTTGATGCCTTCAACAACTTCAAAGCCTTCCTGCCAAAGCCTGTACATTTCCGGAAGCGATTCGGCCGGATGCTGTAAATCACAGTCCATTACCACCACACAATCGCCCACAGCAGTTTCAAGCCCCGCAAATATGGAAGCCTCCTTACCGAAATTTCTGGAAAAAGAAATTCCCTTTATTCGTGGATTCTTTTCAGAAGCCTCTAAAATAAGGTTATAGGTATTGTCTGTGGAACCGTCATCCACAAAAACCAGTTCGTAATCAATGGATGCTTCTCCAAGTATTTTAGCCAGTGTTTCGGCTGTGTTTAAAATATTCCCTTCTTCGTTAAAAGAAGGAAGAACAACTGATAATAAAGCCATTGCTTTATCCTTTCGTGTATGCCGTGAAGCTTTGTCACAGCAAAATAAACTATCTTATATTTTCAGTCTTAACATAAATAATGCCATCGTGAAGCAGCACGGAGGTTTCTCCCGGGAAGCTTTCCATTTCGGCATAAAAATCCTCGTTATAGAAATTAGCCACTTCGTCAGACGATACGATATTTAAGGTAATTCCAAGGTAGTGCTTAAAGAAATCACCGTAATTTTCCGACTTATAGAGAAGGTAGTCGCCTTCAACCCCCAAAAGCCCCGCTGTTACATCATCGGTAATATCGGTTTTAGGGAACGAATCCTGTCCCACCACTCCTACCAAAGCCACAGGTATTCCCTGATAATAACCCGGGGTCTGTTCTATCCTGTCAGCAAGCCTTAAGCAGTATGCATAGGTCTTTTCATATTTCTTGTTAAGATTCGAATAGGCAATATTGTCGTTAACAATATATGAAAGTGAGATTATCACCAATGAAAGTGCTCCGACCCAGCCCATCACTGTATTAAGGTTGCCGCTTAAAGCTCCGTCTGCCTTTCCCGGTTTTGAACTGTTTTCAGCCTCTGCACCGTTCTTTTTCTTTTCTAAGAACCCGTCGGCAACGGCCACAAGGCATACAATCAAAAATGCCCACTGGTATCTCATAAGCACATGGTATGTAACCTCGGCTGAAATAAATAAAATAGCATTCATTACGCAGGGAAGCACCACCAAAGCCAGTATCAGCACAACATAAAACAGAGGCTTTTTCACAAAAGGCTTAGAAGCTTTAAAAAACGCAATCAAAGCGACAACAGTCAAAAGAGCCAACGCTGTTGCAGCAAAGATGTTGGCGGTAAACACTTTACCGAATGTAAATCTAAAGAAATCACCGTACATGAGCTTAACGGTACCAAGAAGCCCTATTCCGTTGCTTTCAGACATACCGTTAATGCCCTGGTAGGTATCAAGCTCCTTACCCTGGATAATAAGCAAAACTCTCAAAAGAATATAGTAAAGAGCAACTCCTACGGCTCCCATAGCCGCATATTTGAATATGGCATTCCACCAAAAAACCTTTCCCTTGGAATCAGTCTTTTTAGAAGAATTTTTTGCTCCTTTACCGTAGGCTTCGGTTAATCCTGCTGCCCCCATCAGATTCTGAGCAATCTTGAATATACACAGAAGCATTGCAATGCATACATAGCTTTGATAGCATCCCATTCCGAAGGCCAAAAGAATCGCACCCGCAATCCATCCCGTTCTTTTGCCTGTATCAACCGCCCAAACAGAAAGTACACACAAAAGCATACCCAGCATATAACCGTCCATGGTAAATACATAGGCAAAGTTGGAGGCGAGCCCCGGAAATACTGCCAGAACCACGGAGGCAAGAACTATATATACAGGGCTTTCAATATTAAGGATTGCCCTGACTACCATAGCCGCCACTGCTATATAAACAACCGAAAGCAACCCAATCAGCCACGGAAGTGAGTAAAAAGAAGATATACCGCAGGCTGTACCCAAAAACCATCTTCCCGAGGTAATCATATTCTGATCAAAATACTCACTGGCCAAGCCATCGTGATTGGGAAAATTGGAAGTCAACGCACTTAAATGTGTAAGGATTCCGGCAATAAAAGCGCTGAAAAACGCCAGTCGCCCTTTAGCACCGATTCCCTTATGAAGTTTTTGAACCGCTTCATTAACTGTTATCATTTTTTGTCCTGCAATCTTTTAATTCATTTTTTCTTTGATAAGCTTAACCATAAGCTCATTACCCGCTTCGTTGGGATGAAGTCCGTCGAAGCAGTAATCAAAAAGGTTTTCCCTTGTTATGCCGCTGTCATTGTAAAAGTCCACATAGGTTACATTAAGCTCTTCGCAAACACTTTTTAGGGCATCGGCGTAGTCGGCTTCAGTTCCGTATCCAAAGTCCATCTCGTCACCATACCCGAATTCCATCTTGCCGTTAATAGCCGTTCCGGCAAAAGAAAGATTCGGTGATACCACTATAATCTGAGCATTCGGAGAGGCCGCTTTCATATACTTAATCGACTGCCTTAACGCACCTGTCACAGTAGTAATATCATAAGGATTTTCCGGATTAATCAGGGGAACCTTTGCATAATAATCATTCACGCACTGCTCAATAATAATGTATTTCGCTTTTTTAAAATCAATCCGCGAAATTCCCTGTATGGTCTCGGGAATGTAGTACACAATATCGTTTTTCTCAACATACTCCCGGGGCATTGAAGCCTTTTGGGCCCCGAAATCTCCAAGATACGCAGCCTTGGCCATACTCACCATATTATAAATATTTAATACGGTATCATTCGACGATGAAAGAGTAGTGCCACCTATTCCCGCATTAAACACAGTGAGTCCGGTCGCCCGGGCCAGATAGTTTGTTACTGCGCTTTCGGTTCTGTCATTTCCAACCTTGCTGTCTCCAAAGAAAATCACATCGTAGGTATCCTTTGATGATTTTCCATACAGCAGTGACAAAACAGCAATCGTAAGCACCAAAAGAATCGTAACCGAAGACACAATAACAAATTCTTTATTCAATTCTTTTTTATCGGCTCTGCGAAGTTTAAACATATTATTCTTTTTCTTGGTCGTTCTCGCCCCGGTTGTAGAATTTTTCACGTATTACATACTGAGGCGAATTGTTCATGCTTATGTACACACGACCTATATACTCACCAATTAGTCCTAACATCAGCATAATCATTCCGCCGATAAACACCAGCACACTCATAAGCGACGAAAAGCCCATAGGCACATCAATTACAAAATATTTGACAATCGTATATACACCGTACAGGAAGCCTGCAATCGCGAAGAATGCCCCAAGCTTTGCCGCCAGTCTTAAAGGCTTTATGGAAAATGCAGTAAAACCGTTAAGCCAGAGCGCCATCAGCTTACTGAAGGTATAACCGGAGGCACCAACCTCACGGCTCCTGTGATTAACATCGACATTTACTATTTTTCTGGTGGCTCTTAATACCAGTCCAATTACATAGGGATATGCGTTTTCATATTTAATCATATCCTCAACCACAAAACGCTTTACTCCAAAATAGCTGGATACAAACAAATCCTTGGGCTTACCCAGAAGATGCTGCGCCATTTTTTCGTTCATAAAGGTGCCGAAATTTCTAAACAAAGAATGCTTCTTGTGGGCATAACGGGCATAAACTGCGTCTGCACCGTTTTCAAGTGCCTCAATAAGCTTTCCTGCTTCATCGGCAGGAGTCTGCCCGTCATCATCAAGGCAAATGACATAATCGCCTTTTGTTTCGCGAAGGCCTGCCATCAACGCAGAATGTTGACCGAAATTCTTGGCAAAATCAATACCGATAATATTCTTATTATTCCGTACCAGTTCTTTGATAACCGTTATAGTGAGGTCAGGTGAACTGTCATTAACAAGAATGATTTCATGATCGTATCCGGCTATTCCGGCCATTGTATCATTTATTTCCTGAACCACTTTTTCAATTGTTTTTTCTGACCTGTAACAGGGTATTACAAAAGAAATTAATTTCATATTGCTGCAGGCGGCATATATACCGCATTTCCTTTATTATTTTACTATTAACGGCAGTTATTTCTTAACGGTAACTGCTTGTGTTTTGCTTTAAGGTTAACTGCTTACGTTTTGCTTTGCGGTTAACTGCTTATGTTTTGCTTTAAATTTTATTTGTGATAGTATTCGCAAATTTTATTTATTGCTTTAATTGTGTCATTCACATCCTCATCAGTCATGGCTGCGTAAAACGGAATGCTCATAATCTGCTCATAGGTGGCTTCAGCCACGGGACAGAGCCCCTTTTTGTAGCCAAGGTCCTGATAGTATGGATGCCAGTAAACAGGTATGTAATGAACCTGGGGACAGGTTCCCTCCGCTGTAAGGGCATCAAAAAACTCCCGCCTTGTACAGGAAAGCTTATCGGGATTTAACCTGATAATGTACAGATGCTGTGTTGTATCTGATTCCTCTATTGATTCCTGTACAAAAATGCCTTCCTGATTTTTGAAGGCCTCGTCGTAGGCTTTTCTGATTTCCTTGCGGCGCTTTGAAAACTTCTCAAGCTTGCCAAGCTGGCTGATAAGAAGGGCTGCCTGGAAATCGGTTATTCGGTAGTTATAGCCAAGCATTATCTGCTCCATATACCAGCCGCCTTCGGATTCCCTAACCATCTGAGCGGGATCCTTGGTGATTCCGTGAGATCTGGCAAGCATAAGCTTCTTAGCCAGTTCATCGCTGTTGGTCATGCAGGCACCGCCTTCCCCTGCAGTAACAGTCTTTACAGGGTGAAAACTAAAGGTAGTAATATCAGCCACAGAGCCAACCGGTCTTCCCTTGTATTTGGTGCCGATTGAGTGAGCTGCATCTTCTATAAGATAAAGCTTGTTTTCATCGCAAATTTTACGAAGCTCATCAATTTCAACAGCCTGGCCCGTAAAATCCACTGCAACGATTGCTTTGGTTTTATCGGTGATTTTTCTTTTTACATCATCGATATCTATGTTGTAGGTATCGGGCCTGATATCCGCAAATACCGGTGTGCCCCCGCAGTAT
>JAZUJC010000271.1:0-6978 GCA_045642625.1 Lachnospiraceae bacterium | reverse complement strand
GGAATGGCGCAGCATATAAGCTTTTTTGGTGCATGAACCGGCACGACGGTTAAGCTTTTTACAGTATGAGCAGGTCGGTTTGTTTTTGCCGTAAAACGGTGAAAAAGCCGCTAATAAGTAAAAAATGTTGAAAATAGGCTTTTCTTGTGATAAACTACGCAAGGAAATGCAGAGAAAAAGCAGGAAATCCTGCCCGAAACTTTGGAGGAAATATGACATTACTTGAAAAATGGCGCAATACCGCATATAACGAACAGGAAGATTCCCGAGTACTTCAGGCTATTTGGGATGATTATTTTACAAAAGAAAAAACAATTTACGAAAAGCTTTTAAAGAACCCCGATGATGTTGTAACCGGTACCGTAGCAGAACTTGCTAAGAAGTACAAGGTTTCACAGGTAATCATGGCAGGTTTCCTTGATGGTATTAATGATTCACTTATTAATCCCAACCCTATTGAAACAATGGAGCCCGATACAGTAGTTAACCTTGGCTTTGACAAGGCACTTCTTTACAAGAACATGGTTGCAGCTAAGGCTGAATGGCTTTACAAGTTAGAGGGCTGGAACAAAATCTTCACCGAAGAAGAACAGAAGGCCCTTTACAAGGAACAGAAGGATTCAATGACTATCCGTAAGGAAACCAAGGTTTATCCCAACGATCCCTGTCCCTGTGGTAGCGGTAAGAAATATAAGAAGTGTTGCGGCAAGAATGCATAATTATCAACTGATTTCAATTTGTTAGTTGACAATGTGTTTTTGATATGCTATTTTTATAAAGCACGTGTGTGCACTAAAACAAGCAGAGTTTATCTCTCACCCCGTGGCAATTGGGTCGACGGGCGTTCAAATTTTTTCATAACACCCTTTGTGGGCATTAGTGGAAGTTGAATGGACAAGCTTGTTTTAGCTTGTCCGTTTTTTTATTTTTAGGAGGATACAACCATTAGCGAATTAATGATTAATGAACAGATCCGTGACAAGGAAGTCAGAGTCATCGGAGAGAACAACGAACAGCTTGGAATTATGTCTTCTAAGGAAGCACAGGCTTTGGCCGACGAAGCAGGTCTTGATCTTGTAAAGATTGCACCTACCGCTCAGCCTCCTGTATGTCGTATTGTTGATTACGGAAAGTTCAAATACGACCAGATGAAGCGTGAAAAAGAAGCCAAGAAGAAACAGCACGTTGTAGAAGTTAAAGAAATTCGTCTTTCACCCAATATTGACACTAACGATTTAAATACCAAGGTTAGTGCAGCCAGAAAGTTTTTGACCGCAGGCGACCGAGTAAAGGTTACTCTTCGTTTCAGAGGTCGTGAAATGGCACATATGCAGACTACCAAGCACATTCTTGATGACTTTGCCGAAGGTCTTACAGATGTTGCTGTAGTTGAAAAGGCTCCCAAGGTTGAGGGCCGCAGTATGACAATGTTTTTAACCGGTAAAAAGAACTAATCCCGGATAAAATGATAGATTAATAGGATTCAGGAGGAAACAACAATGCCTAAAATGAAAACAAGCAGAGCCGCTGCAAAGCGCTTTAAAGCTACAGGAACCGGTAAGTTAAAGAGATCTAAGGCTTATAAACGCCATATCTTAACCAAGAAGACTACCAAGAGAAAGCGTGCATTAAGAAAGCCCGCTATGACAGACAAGACAAACATCAAGAATATGAAGAAGATCTTACCTTACATGTAAGTCGAATGGAGGATATAAGAAATGGCTAGAATTAAAGGTGGCATGAATGCCAAGAAAAAGCATAATAGAGTATTAAAGCTCGCTAAGGGTTACAGAGGAGCTCGTTCAAAGCAGTACAGAATTGCTAAGCAGTCTGTTATGAGAGCACTTACTTCTTCCTACGCAGGCCGTAAGGAAAGAAAGCGTCAGTTCAGACAGTTATGGATTGCACGTATCAACGCTGCAGCTAGGCTTAACGGTTTATCTTACTCCAAATTCATGTTTGGTTTAAAGAGCGCAGGAATCGATATGAACAGAAAGATGCTTGCTGAGATGGCAGTTAACGATGCTGAAGGATTTGCTACATTAGCTGAAATCGCAAAGAAGAATGCTTAATTAAGGCATTGAAATAATAGATCCCGCAGGTCTTTGGGACCGGCGGGATTTTTATTCGTGACAATATAATTTCCCACGAAGCGTGAAATTTATTGTATAGGTATAGGAAAAGGACAGTATGACTTATTTAGAATACTTTAAAGAACTTTGTAAGATACCTCATGGTTCAGGCAATACAAAAGCAATCAGCGATTATCTTGTTTCTTTTGCCAAAGACCATGGCTTTGAATATTATCAGGACGATGTAAACAACGTTGTTATCATTAAAGAAGCCTCCGAGGGCCGTGAAAATGATGAACCCATCATTATTCAGGGTCATATGGATATGGTGGCTGTTAAGGATGATAACGCTGATATAGATATGACCGTGGAAGGTCTCAGGATTAAGGAAGAAGGAGATTTTATCTTTGCTGAGGGTACCAGTCTTGGCGGAGATGACGGAATCGCCGTTGCTTATGCATTGGCATTAATGGACTCCGACTTGTCCCTACCAAGGCTTGAGGCGGTAATTACGGTTGACGAAGAAGTTGGCATGGAAGGTGCCGCTGCAATTGATTTATCAATGCTTAAAGGCCATACTATGTTAAATGTGGATTCCGAAGAAGAAGGTATATTCCTGGTAAGCTGTGCCGGGGGTGCAAGGGTGGATTTTGAGTATGATTGCACCGAAGAACCTGCCTTTGAAAAGGATGAAAGCGATAAGATTTATGAAATTGAGATGTCCGGTTTTATAGGCGGACATTCCGGTACTGAAATTCATAAAAACCGTGCAAATGCAATTCGTATTATGTGCCGTTTGCTTAAAAAACTTCATGATGAAGGCTTCATGAAGGGGATCGGCAATTTCGAAGGCGGTGTTGCAGACAATGCAATCTGCAATTCCTGTAAAGCAACAATTGTCTCTAAGTATATTGAACCCGAATTTTTTGAGATGTTTAAATACGAGGCAATGGAAAAATATGTATCTACCGAAAAGGATGCGGTTATTACCATTAAGGAAGTGGACAGGGACATGAAGTTTTATCCCGCCGGAGACTTCCTGCATTTCCTTATTTCCTTCCCGGACGGTGTGGTTGCGATGAGCCAGGATGTGGAAGGTTTGGTGGAAACTTCACTTAACCATGGTATTATCCATATGGAAGACGGAATAGTATATTTAAGCATTTCCGTTCGAAGTAACGTTAATAAAAAGAAATATGATGTAATAAAGACTCTTCGCGAGCTTATTGAAGTTCGCCCGGTAACAATGGGAATAAGAGGAGATTATCCCGGTTGGGCCTATAGAGAGGATTCACCTCTTAGGGAAAAAATGATCAGAATCTACAGGGAGATGTATGGTAAGGAGCCTCAGGTCAATGCGCTTCATGCAGGCCTTGAGTGTGGCCTTCTCTCTCAGAAAATTCCGGATTTGGACTGTGTTTCTTTTGGCCCGGATATCTTTGATATTCACACTACCAATGAAAAGTTAAGCCTTTCTTCGGCTGAAAGAACCTGGGATTTCATTGTAAAGATTGTTACAGATGCCAACTAGCATATATTGTAAATAATACACAAAATCAGACACCAATTTTTGGTGTCTTTTTTTGTGCCATTTTGTGGCCTGCATATTGAATATTTGATGGGAAAGTGGTAAATTAAAGGAAACCAGGAAACCAAAAACAGTTTCCGAGTTTATTATAATGATGATAATTAAAAGGATTATTAAACAAACAGTAGAAACAATAAAGACAATTTAGAAACCTGCAGTCATAGCGCAGAGAGGGAAAGAATATGCCGAAGTTACCAAAAAGTTTTTCAGAAATAAAGAGCGATATTATGGAGTCCACCATCAAAGTATTTAATGAAAAGGGGCTTAAATTCACAATGGATGACATTGCAAGAGAATGTCATATCAGCAAGAAAACCATGTATGTGTATTTTGACAACAAGGAATCGCTTTTTCTTGAAATGGTAGATTACATATTTGATCAGATAAAGGATGCCGAAGCGGCTGTTATGAAAGATGAAAGTCTTTCTACAGTTGAAAAAATCAGGAAAATATTGTGCGTTCTTCCTGATGGTTACCAGGAAATAGATTTCACCCAGCTTTATTCTTTGAGAGAAAAATATGCTTCCAGCTACAGACAGGTGGAAGAAAGGCTTGAAACCGGATGGGAAAACACCATTGCCCTCATTGAGCAGGGAATAAAAGAAGGTGTAATAAGAGACATTAACATATCAATCGTTAAGATGATGCTGGAGGCATCGTTGGAGCAGTTTTTCCAGAGGGACATTCTTGTACGCAACAAGCTTTCATACGGTGAAGCCACCAAGGCAGTTGTGGATATCCTGATGGAGGGAATTATTAAATAACCTGCAAAACAGTGACTGCCGGGGAATGTGATTAACAAGGAAAGAGATGTCTGATATGTCAGCAAGAGTATATTTAAACGATAACTGGAAATTTACTCCTCAATACAGTGACCGGATTACAGAGGCTTCATTTGACGATACTTCACTTGAAACCGTAAGAATCCCCCATACCGTAAAGGAAACACCCTTTAATTATTTCAGTGAAAAAGAATATCAGTGTGTAAGCGGTTACCGCAGGAAACTTATGGTACCTGCCGAGATGGAAGGTAAAACAGTCAGGCTGATATTTGAGGGTGCGGCTCATGAAGCTACAGTATATGTGAATGAAAAGAAAATGATTTCCCACAGGTGTGGCTACACTGCATTTGAAGTTGACATAACTCGCGCGATTAAATACGGTGCTGAAAACATTATTGCAGTGAGACTGGATTCCGGTGAGGAATTAAATCAGCCGCCCTTTGGCTTTGTTATTGATTATATGACCTATGGAGGAATATACAGGGACGTTTACTTGGAAATCAGCGAACAGGTTTACATAAGTGATATATTCCTGAAAAGTGATGCCGAAAAAACAAAGAAGCTCATTTCGGATATTGAGGTTGTAAATCCGGATAACAGAAGGCTGTTGGCAAGGCAGTATCTGGTTGATAAGGAAATGGATGTTAATATCCTGATATCCTCAGAAATGTTTTCGGGAAACAGGGTTACCCTGACCTCCGGTGAGCTTAATGTTAAGCTTTGGGACATTAACAATCCCAATATATATGAAATCAAAACTACTATAGAAGATCCTGTAGAGGAACTGCTTATTGATGATAAAACGGTTTCTTTCGGCTTTCGCAGCATAGAGTTTAGAAGCGACGGATTCTTTTTAAACGGTGAAATGGTAAAAATAAGAGGGCTTAACAGGCATCAGAGCTTTCCTTATGTGGGCTATGCGATGCCGGACTCAATGCAGCGCTTTGATGCACAAATTCTTAAAAAAGAACTGGGTGTAAATGCTGTTCGAACCTCTCATTACCCTCAGTCTCATGCGTTTATAGATGAATGTGACCGACTGGGACTGCTGGTGTTTACCGAGATACCGGGCTGGCAGCATATAGGTGACGATGCCTGGAAGGATTTGGCTGTAGAAAATACCGTAGAAATGGTAAAGCAGTACCGTAATCACCCCTCGATTGTTTTGTGGGGAGTGCGCATTAACGAATCTGCGGATGACGATGAATTTTACATCCGTACAAACCGGGCGGCCCATGAGCTGGACCCTACAAGACCCACCGGCGGTGTAAGGTGCTACAAGAAAAGCCATTTGTTTGAGGATGTATACACCTACAATGATTTCCTGCATGACGGCAGGGCGCCCGGGTGTGAACGTAAAAAGAATGTTTCTCCGGATATGAGCAAGCCCTATCTTATAAGCGAATATAACGGGCATATGTATCCGACAAAGGCCTTCGACAGTGAAGAACACAGAAGAGAACATGCGTTAAGGCATGCTAATGTACTAAATGCAGTGGCCGGTGAGAATGATATAGCAGGCAGCTTTGGCTGGTGTATGTTTGACTACAACACTCATAAGGATTTCGGAAGCGGAGACCGTATATGCTATCACGGTGTAATGGATATGTTCAGAAATCCAAAGCCTGCGGCGTATATATATGAGGCTGAGGGAAGGGAAGATGTTTTCCTTGAACTGTCATCATCAATGGACATAGGAGAGCATCCCGGCTGTAATCGGGGCGATACCTTCATTTACAGTAATGCGGACTCAGTCAGAATGTACAAAAATGACCGATTCATTAAGGAGTATTTTCCTAAGGATTCGGCATATAAAAATTTGAAGCATGGCCCCATAAGAATCGATGATTATATTGGTGACGCCATAGAAAAGGGCGAGAATTTCAAAAAAGGGCAGGTAAAGCGCACCAAGGAAATATTAAATGCCGCCGCTCTTTACGGAATGGGTAATCTTCCAAAGTCGGTCTGGATTAAGGCGGCCGGGCTGATGCTTAGGTACCGCATGAATTTTGGCGATGCGGTTTCTTTGTACAACAAATATGTAGGCGACTGGGGAGGCACCTCCACGGAGTACCGTTTTGAAGCAATTAAGGACGGTGAGGTGGTAAAGAGTGTTACAAAGTGCCCAACAAACGGCATTCACCTGACAGCAGAGGCCAGCACCCCGGAGCTTACGGAAGGAAAAAGCTACGATGTGGCTTCGATAAGAATCCGGGCTGTGGATGATTACGGCAATCAGGTGTTCTTTTTTAACGAGCCTGTAAGCCTTGAAGTGTCAGGTAATCTTGAACTCATCGGCCCTGAGTGTACATGCCTTAAGGGCGGTATGGGCGGTACCTACGTAAAAACAAAAGGAACCCCTGGAACAGGAAAGCTTATTATTAAAAATTCCCAGTGCGAGCCTGTTGAGCTGGAGTTTAAGGTAGAAATGAAAGAAGGATATGTGTGATGGACAGAGCTAAAGAGATATTTGGAAATGTTATGTCAACCAAAACATATAAAAAGGCATGCAAATCCAAAAAGAAATATATAAGAA
>JAZUJC010000270.1:0-4661 GCA_045642625.1 Lachnospiraceae bacterium | reverse complement strand
GCTGGTAATAAGAAAAAGAATATGTATCCGAATAGGCCTTCATTTTCTTAAGCTGCTTTATCGAATCATCCGAGTCCTCCAGCAAATTCAGGTGATTGGCCTTAAAATCAAATACCTTTGAGGGTTTAAAGTAGTATTTGGAGTGAAGGCTTTTATATGTAACCTCTACGTCTATCGGCCTTAAATACCTTTTAATATCAAGCCCTGTTTCAACTACGGCGCAATAGGTTTCCAGAGTGTCCATTTTATCCATCAATTCGTACGAAAGGGTACGTTCTTTTGAATTAGTCCACTCATGACCGTTGAAGTCCTCCAAAATTAACCCGCCTATATACATATTGGTATAGGGCTTCATGGCACTGTTAAGCTCCAAATAAACGGTGTTATTATCAGCCGATGTGTCTTTTAACTCGCCGTCCCCTGAGAAACCGGCCATTGCTATTCCAAAATCCTCTCTTCCGCCTCCACGATGCTCAAGCCAGGTGGTAAATTTGTCACTTATGTTGTCAATCAGTTCTCTGGCAAAGCCCCAATCATAGGGCTTATCAGATACCGGAGAAGCCAGCATCACAAGCAAATAAAGTACAAAAAACGGCCACAGAAAGAAAATATAGCCGTTTCTCCTGCCGGGAGCTTTATTCTTTTTCCATAAATACTCAATTATCTCAACAACCCCAAGAAGAATAAATGAAAAAAGAAATGAAACACCAGCTTTGCCTATTTTCACTTCACGAAATATCAAAGCCACAGTAATTATTACCGCAATAATACCGAAAGCTGCTTTGACATATATATGCTTTCCGTAGGTATATGATAAAAGGAAGCTCACCAGGCCGATAAAAACCACCTGAAAAAAGAAAAAGATCTCAGTGTAATCCGACCCTCTCCCGTAGAATAGCCAGGAAAAATATTCTGAAATAACCCTGTATATCTGCCTGATGCCATACACCCATATACAAAGTCCGATAACAACAGCTGTTATAGTGGATATAATTGTTTTTCCGGTAGCTTTAAGGCATAAAAACAACGTAAAAACAGAAAAAATGCCCAGGGCCTCGAAAACCGTTTTTCTTGATACATTTCCGATACCAAAAACGGTTCCCCCGGCAAAAAGAAGCATACCGAAAATCAGAAATGCCACAAAGGAAAGATATATTCTGTTTTCAATTCTGATAGTGTCTGTCTTTTCCTGCATTTCCTCATCCGATCTGTTCAAAAACCTAAAGAAGGTTCATCAAATCGTCCCCACAACCGATATGATAGATTCTTTTGTAATCATTCATGTACTGATATAAACTGTCCGAAAAATCATCATTCACAACATATATAATCGATAATATGCCCTGATTTCCAAGGGTTTCGGACTTTTCAAGAACATCCTTTGAAAGCTCATGAACTACAAAAAATGCTATTTGTGCGGCATTTTTTATACATTCACCGGTAAATTGCTCTAACCGTTTTTCTTCATCACTGTCATCATTAAAATACAAAGAACAAATTTCTTCGTAAAATACCGTAAAATCTCTTGGCCCACGTATTTCCCGACTGCCGTTTAAATCAAATACAACTGTATTTCTTTTGTTATTGCAAAAAAACGAAGCAACAGCCAAATAGGTTTCCAGTATCTTATTTTCACTTATGAGATTTCTTGATATTTCTTTATAGCAGCGCTTATTATCACAATATATGAATATACCCTGCTCTTCTTCGTCAAAATATTTACGAACTTTCATAGAATCGGTTTTTGCCGATGCCTTCCAGTGAATTGTCTTTAGCGGGTCACCCTTCATATAATCCCTGACAACCGCATCGGGAGTATCCTGCCCACCAAGCATATCCTTACCGCTTACTGCACTTATATCACTGATACTGCGAAGTGAGGGTACATTTACTATCTTAGGATTTACAATTGCATTCAAATTGCTTCTGACCTTGTATTTCCATCTGAAAAGTTTTAGACCATCCGTTACGATTATTGCCTTAACTCCAACAGGATATTCTCCACGGTATTTACAGCTTAATGTTGTGTTAAACTGATATTTCTCACCGGGAAGAAGTTCGTAATTCATATCATTTGACATTTTTTCAATGGTGAAATTGTCTGAATAAAATTCAACTGTTACACAGGGAAAAGAAAAGACGGTCTCATTGTTAAGCACGAAAAAATAGTCCACACCTTCATCAACCGTAACTGTTCGGGATGCCAGGGTCTGATGAATCTTCACCCCCACAGCGCAGGCTATAAGATATGCAACCGAAGTCAAAGGAACCATGGTAACAGCAAAGAAAAAACCATAGCTGACCGGTCCCCCAAAATATGAAATGGTAACCAGGGATAAAATCCAGAGGCCCAATAGAACTAATCTTCTGACAATCATACAGGAACCTTAACCTTTAACAACAGGCTTTTGAATATTTCCTGAGCACTCAGACGCTGGCTTTTTGCCTGATTGGTAAGTACAAACCTATGCAAAAGAACCGGCTCTGCCACAGCCTTAACATCATCGGGTTTAACATAGTCTCTGCCTAAAATATAAGCTTTTACCATAGAAGCCTTCATAAGGGCTATCATTGCTCTGGGGCTGGCACCAAGCACAAAACGCTCTTCCTCACGGGTAGTACGAACTATATCTGCCATGTAGGATAATACAGCATCAGACACAGTGATACCCTCAATTTCTTTTCTTATATTCAAAATATCATCCGGTGTACAAACAGAAGCAATTGAGTCAATAAGCCCTGTGGATATATTTTGCCTTGCAATCTGCATTTCCTGTTCTTTATTCGGATATCCTACTGACAAACGCATCATAAACCTGTCCATTTGAGCTTCAGGCAAAGGATATGTTCCGATATATTCAACAGGATTCTGAGTGGCAATAACCATGAACAGTTCATCCAGCTTATGTACTTCTCCATCTACTGTTACCTGTTTCTCCGCCATAGCTTCAAGCAGGCTTGACTGAGTTTTTGGAGTAGCTCTGTTAATTTCATCCACCAGCAGGAGCTGATTCATAATAACACCCTTATGATACGAGAATTCCTTTTTCACCGAATCAAATACTGTCACGCCGGTTATATCGGAGGGCAGGGTATCCGGGGTACACTGAACACGCCCAAAGCTGCACTGAATGGATTTGGACAATGCAGCCGCCAATGTTGTTTTTCCAAGACCCGGTGCATCTTCTATCAATACATGACCGCCTGATAAAAGACAAATCAAAAGATTCTCCACCACATCGTCTTTGCCCACAAAACATTTGGATATATTTTCTTTAAGCTTTTGAATCATTATTGCCTCCTAAACAAGTCCCCTGTTCAATAACGTATGCACCCTTTGGGCACTGCGCTATGAAATATCTATTGTACTGTATGTAATATTAATCTCTTTCTTATCATAGAGACGGTAGAATTCTTTCATAATATGGCCGGATACGGACTTTGCGCCCATTCCACCCGAATCAGTCAAAAGAATCATACGCTGTGTACTGCTGTATCTGAAGGTATAATCTCTACCTTTAATACTTCTTGAAATTGCCTTTTCCAAATACTCCATTACCTGATTTTGAGTATCCAGAGATACTACCATTCCATCATTGGGCTTTGCAGTAAATAAAATCAACTGAAGGGGCCACTCAGATTCATCCAGCAGTTGCCTAAGCATATCATAAGCTCTGTGGAATTCCGGAGATTCCGAAATATAGGTGTCATATTTTTCAGGATTTCTGATAGTATCACGCAGTCTCACCAAATCTACATTTTCTTTCAAATCCTGGTGATTTTGCATCTGATCTATTTCATAGAAGGTATAACAGTTACCTCCCTGTCTCTTGGACATATAAAGTGCACGGTCAGCATCCAGATACATGGACTGATATACATTATTAAGCCCCTCGCAAATGCGTATACCGATTGATACCGTAAATTCAACACCGGTTCCCAAGGCTTCGTTCTGCTGCTTTATCTGGGTCATAAAATTGTCAGCCAGTTTGGCGATTTCGTCCTTATCGGTAATACCGAATATAAAGCCTACAAATTCATCACTTCCGTATCGTGCAAAAACAGACTTCCTGTCGATCTTATTAAGAGTATTGGCAACGGTACGAAGGAATATATCACCCAGCAGGTATCCTGCTTCTTCGTTTATCCTTCTGAATTTATCAATATCAAGGACATATATAATACCCTCGTTCTTTTCCACAGCTTCCTTAATAAGCTTTTCTCCAAAGTTACGACTGTAAAGGCCGGTCAGTTCATCAAAAGTACCATTGTCTTTAAACTTACCTTCATCCATTTTGATGACTCGTGACCATATCTTTGATACATCCGATAACTCCTCATCGTCTTCTTCGATGGTGGTAATAACCTGCAGTCGATTCTCTTCCAGCAGCCGAATAAGCGCATCATCCATATTGGGATCAAACTGCGTTCCCCTGCATCTTTTCAATTCATCCATTACCCTGTCCAAATCAAGACGCTTTCTGTATACACGGTTACTGGTCATTGCATCAAAGGCATCTGCCACCGCTATTATTCTTGCAATTTCAGGTATATCCTCACCGACAAGATTTTCAGGGTAGCCCTTTCCGTCATATCTCTCATGATGATATTTGGCCCCCACTTCTATTCCATGAAGCATACCTATATCCTTAAGTATTTCC
>JAZUJC010000269.1:0-2045 GCA_045642625.1 Lachnospiraceae bacterium | reverse complement strand
TGCACAACCCAATTTCAATCCACCTGTAAGTCCGGAGCCGACTTATGAACCGGCAGATAAAATAGCAGAGCGTGCCAAAAAGCGGGATCTTAAGAAAAGAAAAGATACACCGTGTAAGTTTTTGTCAGTGCTGTCTGTTTTATTGGGAATTATATTAACTATTGGCATTCTGGGCTTCAATCAGGCTTATACGGTGAAGAACGGTTTGTCAGATTCTAATATTCGCAAGATGGTTTTGCTCTCGGATTTAGGCGGTCTGGATGCGTCGATTTTTACTGATGAGCAGGAGATATATAGGTTGGATGAATATCTCTCTTACTTTTTCTTACGTGAGATCAGTGATGATGTGATATCAAAGGAACGTAAAGTAGAGGTAGTAAATTCAGTTATTAATCGTGTTGATTTTAGAATATTTATTTCTGATGAAATAAACAGGGCAAAGGCATATCTTCTATACGACGATGCCAAATACAGTCTTGATCGTGCTTCTTTGTTAGAATACTTATCGACGGATTATGCAATTTTGAATGTAGCTATTCAAAAAGGTATATCATCCGACGACGTATCTGAATTTAACAAAGAAATAAAAAATATAAAAAAATCAGTAAAAATAGGCATTAATACTATATACATCTGCTCTATTATTGTTATGCTTGTTTGTGCGATTTCTATTTTGATTATATGGATTAAGAAACGGTATAAAGCAATGACTTTTATAGGTATGTCTGTTTTGATTGCCGGTATTATATCTATAGCAGAAAAAATAATTGCCGGAATTGTATTTAATAAATACCTCTCCTCATATGAATCTTTTGCCAAGTATGCATTTGGTACGCTTCTTATAATTTCAATATCAGAAGCAGTTATCGGTGTAATTATGTTTGTTATCGGAAAGGTTAATTACCGAAAGTTTAGAAAGAAACTGATGCTGTAAAGTGAAAAAACAAATTGATAACCGTTCGGGCCGTTGTGGCTATGAACGGTTATTTTTTTGCTGTATAGAAAAATTCGGATTGGAATTCGGGGGAGTGCTTTTGCTATTTTAGGTATCATTTTTTTGTCTATTCTGCGAATTGAAATAAATCCTTATTCAATATAATATAATCACTACCACGCGTCCTCCGTAAGGAGGCTTTTATGAAAATTACCTTTTTTCTGTTAAACCTTAAATATTTTAAGCGTTTATTCTTTTTGTTCTGCATGCTTTTATGTTCTTTTCTGTGCGGATGCAGCAAACAACCCAACAGTACAATTAAATACGGCAACGGTGAGTTCTATGACAGCTCCGGATATGCTTCTTTTTACGGAATGAAGGTTTCTGAAGACGCAGAAATTTTGGAGGTGGAGGAGGCCGATTTACGGTATTCAGGTGTCGGTGAGATAGTAGTATCGGTCATCGGTGAAGTGGCCTGCCCGGGGGTATATATACTCCCGGAGGGGGCCAGGGTATTTGAACTTGTAAATATGGCAGGCGGAGTCAACGACAACGCCGATGTTATGAAGCTCAACATGGCGGCAGAACTGTCTGACGGGATACAAATAAACATACCTGCAATAGCAGCAGGATCAGAGGAAGGCGACAACAAAATAAACAGTGGCGGTGTTTTGGTTGAAACAACAGGGATTGTAAGCAATGATACCGGAAGCCAACTGGTTAACATAAATCAAGCAACCAAAGCCGAACTGATGTCTCTTACCGGGATAGGAGCCACCAGAGCCCAGGCAATAATTGCATATCGGGAGGCAAACGGCCCCTTTAAATCAATAGAAGAAGTTATGAATGTAACCGGCATCAAAGAGGGTACCTTTAACGGGTTTAAGGACCGGATATGTGTAAGATAATCCGGCTTAGAGAAACGCTTGGTGCTGTGCGAAAGGCTATGGCTGTTCGGCAGGCACTGGTAGTCGGGGCTGTGGCAATTATATGGTCACTTTTTTACCGGTCCGTTATATACAATGACAAAACACCGAATTATATGGCAAAAGAAACGGTTACCCTTAAAGGGACGGTAGCGGATAAGAAGCTTGATGAGTCGGGAAAATTA
>JAZUJC010000268.1:0-6768 GCA_045642625.1 Lachnospiraceae bacterium | reverse complement strand
AAACCCCATAAAGAATCCTGGGTATCCTGTAAAGCAGAGTGCCCAGGATATTTTATTTAGCACAAAAAAGTGAAGTGCATACCAGATTATAAATCCTATAGCGGATGAAATCAGAGTTGTCAGAAAAAGAAAGAGATGATTTTTTCTTTCTGTATTCCAGCTTTTGTTATGAATATATGACCAAATACGTTCCATGGTATAATACCTCCATTTTTTAAATTATTCTAATAATCGAATGTAAAATTTGGAGGCAATGCTATGTAAATATTGAGTAAATTTACATAGATTTTACATAAGGCTGACATTAGTTTTACAGCGGCTCCTTATATTAGGAAATGAACAGTATAAGGAGATTATTTATATGGACATATTTTCAATTCTTACAGGAGTGGGCGGGTTGGCCTTATTTTTATACGGAATGAGTGTGATGGGAGACAGCCTGTCGAAATTGTCCGGCGGTAAGATGGAAAGCATTTTGGAGCTTCTGACTTCAACAAAGCTTAAGGCGATACTGCTTGGGGCATTGGTTACGGCTGTAATACAGTCGTCTTCGGCAACTACGGTAATGGTAGTAGGTTTTGTTAATTCGGGTATTATGCAGCTTGGCAGGGCAGTGGGTATTATTATGGGAGCCAATGTCGGTACTACGATTACCTCATGGCTATTGTCCCTTACAGGTATTTCAGGCAGCAATGCATTTGTTAAGCTTTTAAAGCCCAGTTCTTTTTCACCAATCCTTGCGGTTATCGGGGTTATTATGACCATGACGGCAAAGAACAACGGTAAAAAGCGGGATATAGGCACAATTCTGCTGGGATTCGCCATTTTAATGTTTGGTATGGAGACTATGAGCGGTGCGGTAGCCCCCCTGGCATCAAATGAACATTTTACAGGAATGCTTACAATGTTTTCGAATCCAATACTTGGAATGGTGGCAGGAGCGCTGCTTACAGCTGTTATTCAGAGTTCTTCTGCTTCGGTAGGTATTTTGCAGGCATTATGCCTGACCGGAGCTGTAGGGTACAAAACAGCGATTCCGATTATTATGGGGCAGAACATAGGCACCTGTGTAACAGCAATTATTTCTTCTGTGGGAGCCAGTCGTAATGCCCGTAGAGCATCTATGGTTCATTTATATTTTAACCTGATCGGAACTATAGTATTTATGGTTTCTTTCTACGGAATTAATAGCTTTGTTCATTTTGAGTTTTTGAATCAGTCTGCCAGTGTATTGGGAATTGCGGTTATACACAGTCTGTTTAATCTCGGATGTGCAATTCTTATGTTCCCTTTTGCAGGTGGTTTGGTAAAGCTGGCAACAATTACGGTGAAGGATATCAAAAGCGAAGAGCCTGCCAATGGCAGGGTATTACCTGCAGAACTGGCTTCACTGGATGAAAGATTTTTGGGAAAGCCCGGATTTGCAATGGAACTGTGCAGAACGGCGGCAGATGCAATGGCAAGGGAAACCAGGGAATGTTTTTATCTTGCACTTGATTTGCTGCACGAATACAATGAAGAAAAAGCCGATGAGGTAAACCGTAAGGAACAGCTTATAGACGTTTATGAGGACATCCTGGGAACATATCTTGTTAAGCTTTCGGGAAGCAATTTGTCCAATAATGATTCCAAGACACTGTCTATTCTTTTGCACTGTACAAGTGATTTGGAACGTATTTCCGATCATGCGGTTAATATTTTGGGATCAGTTGTTGAAATGAAGGACAGACGGCAGGAATTTTCGGAAAATGCGATGAAAGAATTGGACATTCTTGTAAGTGCGGTACATGATATTGTTGATATGGCAGTCAATGTATTTACAGAAAGGGACATTGTGGGAGCCAGAAGTGTTGAACCCTTGGAAGATGTTATTGACGGACTGAATGTTACCCTTAGGCAGAATCATATACGAAGACTCAGGAATGGTAAATGTACTATTGAACTTGGAATCTGCCTAGAAGACCTTATCACCGACTTGGAAAGAGTATCTGATCATTGTTCCAACATTGCAGTATGTATGATACAGGTAAGTGACAATCTTTTTGATACTCATGAGTATATCGATGACAATATAAAACAGACAAAATGGTTTGCCGACGAAGTTCTTAAATGGAAAGGGATTTATTCCATACCCGTAATGAAAGAAGGAATGTAAATGTCACTCATATATGTTGTGGAAGATGACGAAAGTATTCGTGAAATAGAAACAATAGCACTTACCAATAGTGGACATAAGGTATATTCTTTTGAAAATGCCGGCGATTTTTACAGTAAGATTGGCGAGATTATACCGGATTTGCTGGTGCTTGATATTATGCTGCCGGATTCGGACGGAAATGCAATAGTTAAAAAACTGCGTGCAATGGCGGAGACCAAAAATCTGCCCATAATCATGGTTACGGCAAAAGCATCCGAAATAGATATGATTCGTGGCCTTGATAATGGTGCCGATGATTATATTAAGAAGCCGTTTTCTGTTATGGAGTTAATAACCAGGGTTAAGGCTCTTCTCAGAAGAACTACGGTTGAGCGGGAAGATATTATTAAACTGGGTGGAATAACAATAGATAATGTCCGTCACAAATGCGATGTGAATGGCGAAACAGTAGAGTTAACCTACAAGGAACATGAACTTTTAAAATATCTTATCATAAACAGAGGTGTAGTGCTTTCAAGAGAGCAGATAATGTTTAACGTATGGGATACCGAGTTTGAAGGGGAGTCCAGAACCGTTGATATGCATATCAAGACCCTGAGGCAAAAGCTTAAGCAGGAGGGAGATCATATCAAGACGGTACGAAATGTGGGGTATGTGGCAGAATGAAGCAAAAAATTAACCTAAGGCTCATTGCTATTTCTGTGCTTGCGGTTATTACAACCGTTATCTGCATCACAATTGTGTATTACGAATTGTTTCAGGAGCAGGTTAAAAGAGACCTGCGTACCGAGGCGAGGATTCTTTCTGCGACCGGAGTGTTTGGTATTACCGAAAATGTCAATATAGCGGGAGACAGCGAGCTTAGAATCACATGGATTTCTGATACCGGTGAAGTTTTGTTTGATAATGATGCGGATAATCTGGGCAATCATTTAGACAGACCCGAGGTAAGTGAAGCTTTTAAGAGCGGTGTCGGAGAATCTGTAAGAGAGTCCGACACTATGAATATGCGTACTTTTTATTATGCCGTTCTTCTTGATGACGGAACTGTTCTTCGTGTTGCTACAGAAGCGAGAAGTATATTAAGTGTGTTCATTTCGTCGTTTTCAATTATATTTCTGATTATAGTAATCATAATTATTTTATGCGTTGTTATAAGCCATTTTCTGACAAGGCAGCTATTAGAGCCTATTGGTGTAATGGCTGAGGATATCGATAATACTACCGGTGTCAATCCCTACAAAGAGCTGGAACCCTTTGTTAAGCGAATAAGAGAGCAGCATAATGATATTCTTTCTGCGGCTAAGAGCAGACAGGATTTCTCGGCAAATGTATCCCACGAGCTTAAGACTCCGATTACAGCTATTTCCGGTTACGCGGAGCTTATTGAAAACAGAATGGCCAATGAGGAGCAGCAAATCAAATTTGCCGGTGAAATACGCAAACAGTCTGACAGGCTTGTTTCTCTTATAAACGATATAATAAGGCTTTCGGAACTGGACCACAAAGAAAGTACTCCCGAATTTGCCAGGATTGATTTTTATGAGGTGGCGGAGGAAAGGGTGGAACTCCTCAAGAATAATGCGAGGGAAAAGAATGTTCAGATTGTCTTTTCGGGTGAAAAGTGTATGGTAACCTCCAACAGAAGCCTTTTGGTGGAGTTGCTCGATAATCTGATTCAAAACGCAATCAGATACAATGTCCAAAACGGTACGGTGGATGTTTGTGTAAATCAAAACGGAAACCATGCAGAACTGATTGTAGCCGATACGGGTATCGGTATCCCTGCAGAAGATCGTGAAAGAGTCTTTGAAAGGTTTTATCGTGTTGATAAGAGCCGCTCAAGAGAGACAGGCGGAACGGGCCTTGGACTGGCAATTGTAAAGCATATTGTTGAACTTCATGAAGGGGAGATTTTTTTGGACAGTGAGGTAGGAAAAGGCACCCGAATTGTTGTAAAAATATAGTGGCCCATTTGTGACCAAACATCATATACATTCGTTAATAAATCGTAACGGCTTGTTATTATAATTTTCCCATAAGAAATAATCTGAAGGGAGCTTTGTAATGGGAGCTGTTACTTTTTCTTTAGAGGGAAATGTACTTGATTTTAACGAAAAAACCGATCTTTATAATTCAATCCGCGCCAAGTATGTAGACTTGGGGTGTGAGGCCAGGGAAAAGGCTTCAAAGGTTTATGATGAGCACATAACAACCATATCGGATTTTAGAATATGGACCAGAAAATATATATCAGAGGTGTTTGATGAGTACCTTCGCGAAGGTGTTCTTGAGGTAATAGGCTATGGCATTTATGACATTGATGATGAAGTGCTCAAAAGCGAATTTGAGGCTGATTTTGTGTGTCAGTTCAAAAAAGCCATAAGCGAGGTTCAGGCTGAGATAAGAGCAATCGAAAAGACTCAGGAAGCTGCCGATCAGGCTCGTAAGGAAATGATACAGGCAGCCGGAAGTGCAGTTTCTTCGGACGGATATATAGAAACAGGTGACCTGGGAACGGATATAGGTAACATGGTTACGGGAGAGCTTGAAAACATGGCCATAAATGCAGCTTTGGCGGCAGGAACAGCCCTTATTACCGGCGGAATTCGTAAGCTTGAGAAAGAGCAGGCTGAAAAGGATATGGAAAATATATTCCGTCGTCCAACCACCAAGCAGAACATTCTTATCGGACTTGAGAAGGATGTACGCAATCTCCACAAAACGTTGGCAAGGCTCATTAATGAGCGTCATCAGCCGGTTTTCTATTACGTAAGTGAAGAAGAGAAGGCTGCGATTGAGCCGGTTATACGAAATATCACCAAAGGCAATTTTGCCCGTTATAAAGCCGATTCAGATCTTGAAAAACATAAAATAGAAGAGATTCTTGAAATTAATCCTTATGAGGTGCGTGTATACAGTTATATTATGCAAAAGAACAGCGGCCTTTCGGAGGAAATGAAGAACCTTCTTGGGTACCTAAAAATCGATATGGACATTGTGGCTGATGCTTATTTAAGAACACAGTATGATATCGATGAGTGCCTTGTTTACGAGGATATAGTTGATGTAGAGGCTAAACTCCGTGCAGGAATGGAGCCCTTCGGAGTGTCAGAATGTGAATATTTGTTTGAAGCTCTTGTTATTAAAGACAGGCTTTTCGATATCAGGAGAAGCTTTAACGGATATAAGTATGATTCAATAGAAGAGCGAGACAATGCCGAGGTACAGTTCAAGGAATTCTTAAAGGATGATTTGGAAGCCATGGACCTTGACGAACTGGTTGATAAATATCTTGATACGCTGGCTCCCGAATATACCGAAAAGAACCGCCAGGATTTGCAGGCTATTGTTTTAAAGAAGCTCCCTCCTTATATTGAGGAGTTCTTAAATGCCGAAGATCTTGCTCCTTATATTAACCGCGCTGAGGTTAAAAAGCAGGAAGGAAATTATGAGAAGCTGTCACTTCTTGATATGCTTAACAAGAAGAGAAAGCAGCTTGAGCGAAAGGCTAAGTTTGCAGAGACAACAGCCAAGGCAAGAGAAAAATTGAAGGCAACAGCGGACTTTACCAAAAACGCCGGTAAAGACCTGATGGATAAGCTTCCTACTGATAAAATGCATTTTGGAAGCAGGAAAGATAAAACAGAAGCAGTACCACAGGCAATAGAAGGCAACGTTAATGCCGCAATACCGGCAGCAACTGCAGTACAGACTAATCAGCCTGCATATGGAGCACCGGCATATGCTCAGCCCGGTAATGCAGCACCGGGTTACGTACAGCCCGGATATGTTGCTCAGGGCTATGCGCAGCCTGTAAATGCAGTTCAAGCAAGCGTGCAACCTGTTAGCGATGCAACGGTAGCTGCTCCACAGCCCGACGCACCGGCTAAAGGTGGCTTTTTAAACGGAGCAAAGGGTGTTTTTTCATCCGCAGCCGATAAGATTAAAAGTGGTACCGAAAATATTAAGAACGGTGAGGGCTTTAAGAATCCATTTGCAGGAAATTCAGCCGCTTCTTCGGCAGATGCTGCAGCAGGAGCAACAGTTGAAACCAAGCAGTGTCCCACCTGTGGTGCCGATATAAAGATTACCAGTAAGTTCTGCAGTAAATGCGGATATCATTTTTAAAATGCGGAGAGATATATTATGAAGTTTTGTGAAAATTGTGGTGCCAGGTTAGAGGATGATGCGGTTTTTTGTGATGAATGCGGAACCGCCTGCGATAATACCGAAGCTCCTGAAGCACCTGTATCGGAAAATACAAATCCCGTTGTTGAACAGCCCGTGGCACCTGCGCCTGTTGTACAGCAGCCCCGGCAATCTAAAAAACTGAATCCCAATATTATTGCAATTGGTGTGATTGCGGTTGTTGTTCTGATTTTATTGATAGTTTTGTTTTGGGTCATTGGAGGAAATAAGAAATCTTCCGAAGAAAAGAAACCTTCCATTAAGAAGGAGACGAGCACCGAACTGTCGATTAAGGATCCTATTGAAGAAAACGACATTTCGCAGGAGCCAGCTTCACAACCCGAAAAGCCCGAAACCGAAATTGTAACAGAAAATACTTCAAGTGAACCGGTAAAGGTTGATCCTATATACTCGGCTAC
>JAZUJC010000267.1:0-8134 GCA_045642625.1 Lachnospiraceae bacterium | reverse complement strand
AAAGCCTTGCCGATTAATTGAAAAGAGACATCTTATATTAATTAAGCGGGCTTTGAGCGCAAAATAGAAATTGATATGTACCCTCATATCGGACAAAACGGTATGAGGGTATTTTTGTGCCCGGAATATGTATCCATGTTTATGGTAATGATTTATAATACAAATAAATATATTTAAACAATTAAAAATATAAACAGTTGGTTAATGTTATTAATGTATAATGCATGATGATGTTTGTGCAGTTGTTTCTTTTGCCGAACTGTTTATTTAAATAAAACTTACGAGGGGTAGACGGTGAAGAAAAAGGGATTATATAAACGAATGACCATACTGGCGGTGTTGCCGATTCTGTTGCTGGGAATTGCAATAACCGCTTTCTCATATGCCAGGTTTACCAATATTATATACGACCGGGCAAGGGATGATATGGGCAATACAGCAAGGTTTGTAATGTATGCCTATGAGAAGGCTTATGCCGGTGATTATGTATATTTGAACAGAGATAATCTGGTGGATGCTACCGGTCTTTATAAAGGTGATGTAAATATCGATGCGGACAATTCGATTGTGGATATGCTTGCCAAAGAAACCGGTACCGATATTTCGCTTATTTACCAAAGTAAGCGTGTGCATACCACATTTAGAGGTGATGATGGGGAGCGGTATAAGGATGTGCTTGTTAATCCTCAAACCTCCGAAACGGTTTTGCAAAAAGAAGAAACCGCATTTTATAAGGATATTGAAATATTTGCTGATAAATATCTTGTTTTGTATGTGCCTCTTAAGAACTCAAACGATGAGGTTGTGGGAATGGTTGAGGTTGCCATGTCCAGCGACTCACTAAGAGCTTCTGTATGGAAAGCGGTATGGCCGATTTTGGCTCTTACAATTCTTGGAATGCTTTTGGCAATCTATGTTTCATATAAGAATGCAGTTGAGATTGCAGGGGTGCTTAAAAAGCTTCAGGTATTCATGAATAAGGTTTCCGGCGGTAATCTGTCGGCAGAGCTTGAAACCGATGTATTGAAAAGGCAGGATGAGCTTGGCGATATTTCGAAATCAGCTACTGCAATGCAGCGAAGCATCCGTAATTTTGTGGAAACAGACCCGTTGACTCAGCTGGGCAACAGAAGATATGTAAAGAATCAGCTTGAGAAAATCAAGGACAAATATGTTAAAACCGGTCAGACCTATAGCGTGGCAATCGGTGATATAGACTTCTTTAAAAAGGTTAACGATACGTACGGACATAATGCCGGAGACGAAGTATTAAAAGCCGTGGCAGCAACCCTTAAGTCTATGATGAACGGCAAAGGCTTTGCCGCCAGATGGGGCGGTGAAGAATTTATCCTGGTGTTTGATAAAATGGGAATGTACGACGGAGCCGACTGGCTTTGGAAAACACTGGGGAAGATTCGTGAAATGGTTATTTCCACAGAAGGCTTTGACATTAAGGTTACAATGACCTTTGGTATTGTGGAGGGTGGCGATATGGCTTCGGAGGCCATGGTTGAGGCTGCCGACGAAAAGCTGTATTTTGGTAAACAAAACGGCAGGAACAGGGTTGTAGCCGACCTGCCTGTTGATAATGAAAAACAAATGGAGGAACTGGAAATGGTAGAATTTACAGGTTATAAGAAGGGAGTTAATCTCGGAGGATGGCTTTCTCAGTGTAATCATACCTTTGAACGCTACGAAAATTTTATAAAGGAAGAGGATTTCAAAAAGATAGCCGATATGGGCTTTGATCACGTGAGAGTTCCTGTTGATTATAATCTTATTGAAAAAGATGACGGTTCAGAGCGTGAAGGCGGAATGGAATATGTTGAAAGGGCAGCAGAATGGGCCGGCAGATACGGTCTTAACATGGTGCTTGACCTTCACAAGACTGCGGGCTATTTCTTCCACGAAGAAGCAAAAGAAAGCGGATTTTTTGAAGAAGAAGCTCTTCAGGAGCGTTTTTACTGTCTTTGGGAAAGATTTGCAAGATTATTTGGCAAATACAGTGACAGGATTGCTTTTGAACTTCTTAACGAGGTTACCGACAAGGATTACATGCCTAAGTGGGCACAGATTATGGAAAAGTGTGTAAAGCGCATCAGAAAGATTGCACCTGACACATATATTCTTTTAGGCGGTTACTGGAATAACTCAGCATCAGCCGTAAAGGATCTTCCTATGCCCTTCGATGATAAGTGTGTTTACAACTTCCACTGTTATGAGCCTATTCTTTATACACATCAGCATGCAGGCTGGGTAAATGCATTAAAGGATTACACAATGTCATACCCCGACTCGGTTGGTAAGTATAAGTCCGAATCAGAAAGACTTGGATTCTCCACAGACGGTTTTGAAGATACTGATGATAATGAAATGGTTGGTCCCAAGTTCTTTGAAAATCTCCTTGAATCGGCAATCAGAACTGCTTCAGAGAGAAATGTTCCCCTTTACTGTGGTGAATACGGTGTAATCGATGTGGCAGATACCGAGGGTACCTTAAACTGGATTAAGGATATTACTTCGGTTCTTGATAAGTACAGCATCGGACGTGCTCTTTGGAGTTACAGAAGCATGAACTTCGGTCTTGTAGATGCTCACTACGATGATATCAGAGATGAAATGGTAAAGAGACTGTAAGCAGTCAGGGGCAATCCGCATAAGCCTTGTGCTTTTTTACAAATAAATATTGATAAATAAAGGGAAGTCCAGCAATATCCGGACTTCCTTTTTTGTGTAAACATGCTATAATCACATGATAGAAAAGCAAGTATTGCGGACGTTTTTCGACACTGAAAAACGTTGTTTTGACTAAAAAAGAAAGCGAAGGAAAATTTCATGGACAAAAGAGAACAGGCATTAAAGCAGCACGAAGAATGGGCCGGCAAAATCGAGGTTATCAGCCGTGCAAGTGTATCAAACAAGGAGGAGCTTTCGGTAGCATATACTCCCGGAGTAGCAGAACCCTGTTTGGAAATTCAGAAGGACGTGGATCTTTCATATAAGTACACAAGAAGACACAATCTTGTAGCAGTTATTACAGACGGTACAGCAGTTCTTGGCCTTGGAGATATAGGTCCTGAAGCAGGTATGCCTGTTATGGAAGGAAAATGTGCATTATTTAAGAGTTTTGGTGACGTTGATGCTTTCCCTCTTTGCATTCGTTCCAAGGATGTGGATGAAATCGTTAATACAGTTAAACTTCTTGCAGGAAGCTTTGGCGGCGTTAACCTGGAAGATATTTCAGCGCCCAGATGTTTCGAAATCGAAAGAAGGCTTAAAGAGTGTTGTGATATCCCGATTTTCCATGATGACCAGCACGGTACTGCAGTAGTTGTTTTGGCTGCAATGATTAATGCACTTAAGATTGTTAAAAAGGATATTAAGGACATTAAGGTAGTAACCAGCGGCGCCGGTGCTGCAGGTATTGCCATTATCAAGCTTCTTGTAAGCATGGGACTTCAGAATGTTATTATGTGTGACCGTACAGGCGCTATTTATGAGGGCCGTGAGGGACTCAATTCAGAGAAGATCGAAATGGCCAAGATTACCAACAAGAATAAAGAAAAGGGAAGCCTTGCAGAGGTAATTAAGGGCGCTGATGTATTTATCGGTGTATCCGCTCCCGGAACCGTTACCAAGGAAATGGTAGCAACCATGGCTCCCAATGCAATTCTTTTCCCTATGGCTAATCCCGTTCCCGAAATTACACCCGACGAAGCATTGGCTGGTGGTGCAGCTGTTGTTGGTACCGGACGTTCCGATTACCCTAACCAGATTAACAACGTTCTTGCGTTCCCCGGTATTTTCCGTGGTGCTCTTGATGTTCGTGCTAAGGATATTAATGACGAAATGAAGGTTGCTGCCGCTTATGCAATTGCAAGCCTTGTTTCCGATGAAGAGCTTAATGCCGAATATATTATCCCTAATGCCTTTGATCCTCGTGTAGGCAAGACTGTTGCTGAGGCAGTTAAGGCTGCAGCAATTAAAACAGGGGTAAACAGAATCTAACGAAAGGCTGTGGGTTTATTATGAAAAAGAAACTGGTTGCAGTTGCTGCAGTTATTTGTTCTTTGTGCTTAGGTGCCTGTGGAGTCTCCGGAGCAAATGTCAATCATAAACCGGGATCTTCCAATGCTGTCAGCATCAGTTCGGTGAAAAATGATGATATAAAGGATACGAAGGATGACATTGATGTTGCCGGCTACAAAGATGAAATAGCTGATACCGTTACCGACAATATTGGTGTAGGGGATAAATGGTATCAGGTAGTAACCGATGAAGAGCTTGCCAATGCGAAGTATCTTTGGGATTCAAGCTATGAGGAACTTGAAAATGCTGCCTGTGTTCTTCTTTATGAAGACAAGGAAAGGAATTTTGCGTTATATTCCAGCTATCTTGATTACTACGCAAATATTTTGATAGTATCCAACGGTCACAAGAATGTGTATGATGTATCAGCCTATTGGGACTGGAATGATGTCAGAAACGTCGCACAGGCTGTTGATTTGGATAATGATGGATTTGAAGAAATAGCATTGTACGAAGTGGTAGGTCATGGCACCGGTTTTTATCAGGAAGCAATATTTGTATTCGATTCATCGGATAACAGAACCTTTGACCAGGCTTATGCCTACTACCCTGAAGAAGCAATTGAGGTTTGCAGAAATGATGTAAGTGTTACGGTAAATGCAGATGCTACATTTACAATTGCCGCTTCAAACGGTGAAGCCTTCGAAGGACACTATAAGGGTGTAGCAGAACAGTGCAGGGATTTTACACTGGATAAGATAGACTGGGGTGATATCGCAAGTGCTGAAATCAGAGGCGGAAAGCTTCTTTTTAAATCGGATTTACGCTTTTTCGGTGATGACATGGTAATGGGCGATTATGCTGCTGAAGGCGATACGAGCAACAATGTTTGCTACGTAGTTTATGAAATTACCTACACGGGTAACGGCAACGCTGATGTCACCAATCTTTTCTTTGAAAAGAAATAAGCAATGTAAAACATGGAATAAATGATAAGCCGGCTTCTTGCCGGCTTTGATATATTGTAAAAGAAAAATATGGTAGTAATATGTTTGATTTTAGTGTAATTGTGGATGAATTTCCCAAAGACAGGAAATTGCAGATTAATAGTCGAAAAGCGGCCCGCGGAGTGATTTTTTATAACGGTAAGCTTCTTATGGTTAAAACCTCCCTGGGTGATTACAAGTTTCCCGGTGGTGGGGTAAAAAGCGGCGAAAATGAAAGTGCGGCTCTTTATCGGGAGATAGTGGAAGAAACCGGATATACCGATGTGACCATAGGCCCGCGAATCGGCCATGCCTTTGAACAAAATATTGATATACATAATCCGTCCGCAATGTTTCAGATGGATTCGGATTATTATCTTTGTGTGATGAACAGCGAGGTGCAGGAAAGTCAGCGTCTTGAAGGCTATGAAATTGAAATGGCATTTACACCGGAATTTGTGTCAATTGAAGACGCCTACGAATGTAACAGGGCATTGCTTGATAAAGGGATGGATATACCGATGGAAGGCTCTGTTATGAGCGTTTCCGAATGGGCAGAAAGGGAAACAAAAGCTCTGGCAATGCTTAAGGACAGTCTTACAGACAAGCTTCTTTCAGGTATTTTTGCCTGCGGTCAGCGGTTAAAAAATGCGGACCGCTCGGTGTTAAAGGTGGATGATAAGGCGGGTCATGCCAATTTTGTTACCAACTACGACAAAATGATACAGGATGAGCTTAAGAAATTTTTGCTTAAAACCTGTCCGGATGCCCTGTTTATCGGTGAAGAAAATGATGAGAATACAGTGGGGGAAGCCGGAGAAAGAACATTTGAAAACAGCCTGGCATTTATCGTTGACCCTATTGACGGCACCACCAATTTTATGAAGGATTATCGTCAAAGCTGCATTTCCGTAGGTGTTACCCTTAACGGCGAACCGGTTGCCGGGGTAGTGTATCAGCCGTACAGTGGGGAAATGTTTTGTGCCGAAAAGGGTAAAGGAGCTTTCGTAAACGGCAGCAGAATTCATGTTTCAAATTGTGATATGGACCATGCGCTGGTAGTATTCGGTACCGCACCATATTACGAAGAGCTTAGGAGAAAGTCTTTTGCCAAGGCCGAAGAATTCTGCGGTCGCTGTGTGGATGTAAGAAGAAGCGGTTCTGCGGCAATAGATCTTTGCAATGTGGCAATCGGACGGGCGGATTTGTATTTTGAATATAAAATATGTCCCTGGGATATTGCCGCGGGCTCGGTAATTGTCACCGAAGCAGGCGGAAAAATAAGCCAGGTGGACGGAAGCCCCATCAACCTTGTGGATAAGGGCTCCATTTTGGCCACCAACGGTATTACACATATGATATAGAGAATAGAGGCAAAAAATGTATAATAAGAAAATTATAGCTTCCATAGCTGTTTTACTTTTCATGGGGGCAGGCCTGTTTACGGGCTGCGGTAAAACTGAAGCAATAAAAACGGATGAAGTAGTTTTAGTGGAGGACGAGTTGAATAATATTGATAAAAATGATGAAATCGATAAGGACATGATGGCAGGGGTAAGCGGTGCTTTGGCTGAAGAAGACGCTGTTGATTCTACCGAAACGGAGACTGAAGAAAAGGATTCCAATACCCTGGTGTTTGAAGATAAAAGCATTTCGATTTCCATATTAACCGACAAGGAATTAAATTCAAGAAACGATTCGGATAAATACGGAGAGCTTAGGCATGTAACTTACTATTCCACAACCTGTGAAAAGGAACGTGGAATGAATGTTATGCTTCCCTATGGGTACAGTGAAGATAAAGAATATCCTGTATTATATGTGCTTCATGGTATTTTTGGAGACGAATATTCGATGTGCGGTGATGGGAAAAACGGAACCCCTGCATTGATAGATAATTTGATTTCCATGGGTGAGGCCAAGGAAATGATTGTTGTATATCCTCATATGTTTGCAAGCAAGGACAAGGATCAGTGCGAAGCCATAAATGAAGAGGATACAATGGTTTATGATAATTTTGTAAATGATCTTACTGATGATATTATGCCTTATATGGCTGCAAACTACAGTGTGGCACAGGGCAAAGAAAACACTGCGGTTATCGGTTTTTCAATGGGTGGTCGTGAAGCTCTTCAAATAGGACTGTTAAGACCTGATTTATTCGGATATGTGGGTTCCATTGCTCCGGCTCCCGGTCTGGTTCCCGGTGTTGATAAATTTATGACCCATCCCGGTTCCTTTACGACAGAGCAGGTGAAATATGATAACGAAGCCCCTTTCCTTATTATGATTTGCGCAGGAGACAGGGACAGTGTTGTCGGAAAGTTTCCAAAGAACTATCATGAGCTGTATCAGATAAACGGCATTGACCATATTTGGTGGGAGATCCCCGGCTCTGATCATGGGGACCCTGCCATAAGCAGTGGTATTTACAATTTTGTAAGGTATATATTTAAATAAACAGATGCTGTAAAAGCACAGGTGGCTTTCTTATTAAATATATAACTGTAAGTTGGTTACAATTAAGAACCGCCCTCAAAGCGTTAGAATTTATCACTAACCCTTGAGGGCGGTTTATTATGTTTTTGCGGTTATTCTAATTACAAAATTTGTAGTTCCGGATATTATTCTTTTCCGTCCCAGCAGTAGGTACAGAGCTTGCTCTTGTCAATCTCTACTGCATCAAGCATATCGTCGAGACGGTTAAAGCGAAGAGAAGTGAAATTAAGCTCTTTTCTGATCTCTTCAACCATAACTTCATACTTGGGTGAATCGGGATTTGCATATTCCTCGAGAATTTCGGGAGTAACATTGCCGTTTTCAAGCCTGTCGATAACACGACGGGTAATTAAATCCATTTCTGATGAGGAGCGGGAGAAGTTTAAGTACTTGCAGCCGTAAAGAAGAGGAGGGCATGCAGGCCTGATATGAACTTCCTTGGCACCTGAGGTATATAAGAACTCTGTGGTTTCGCGAAGCTGAGTTCCGCGCACGATGGAGTCGTCGATAAGAAGCAGTTTTTTGTCTTTAATCAAATCGTCTACCGCAAGAAGCTTCATCTTGGCAATAAGGTTACGCTGGCTCTGAATGGTGGGCATAAATGAACGGGGCCAGGTAGG
>JAZUJC010000266.1:0-2086 GCA_045642625.1 Lachnospiraceae bacterium | reverse complement strand
GGGCTCCCATTGCGCGAGACCGAACTGGATATGCAAGCCGTGTAAAAGGAACACGGCGCTATTCATAATATACATTTATATTGAAATTGTCAAATATTCCTCAAAATATTTATTGTTCGTCGGTCTGTTCGTCGGCTTTTTTTGCTGCTTTTTCCATTACATTTCTAATACGAAGCTCTTTGAAAAATTTAGTAAGCAAAGCTGAACATTCTTCTTCGAGAATACCGCGGGTGACCTGAGCCTGGTGGTTAAAACATTCCATTTGAAGAATATTTAATAAGGACCCGCCACATCCGGCTTTAGGATTCATGGAGCCCATTACAACGCGGTCAATCCGGGCCTGTATGATGGCTCCGCCACACATTTGGCAGGGTTCTAAGGTAACATACAGAGTGCAGCCCTCAAGTCGCCAGTCCCCAAGAGATTTGGAGGCTTTTTTTATTGCAGTTATTTCGGCATGACACAGAGTAGATTTGTCGGTATTTCTGCGGTTATATCCACGGGCAATGATTTTGCCATCGTACACGATTACGCAGCCAATCGGAACTTCTCCAAGTCTGTATGCCTTTCGGGCCTCTTTTAGGGCTTCCTTCATGAACTTTTCGTCTGCGGTTAATACCTTGGCCATGTGTGATTTCCTTGATTAAAAGTGGTATAATCTGATAATAAACAAAAAGCAGGTTTTTATCAAATGCAAATACATGGATTAAATAAAACCACATTATTGGATTATCCCGGAATAGTGGCTTCGGTAATATTTACCGGAGCCTGCAATTTTCGTTGTCCCTTTTGCCAGAATTCAGATCTTGTAACAGCTCCTTCTTCCCAGCCGCTGATAAGCGAGGAAGAGGTGTTTTCTCATTTAAACAAAAGAAAGGGAATTGTCAAAGGAATTTGCATTACCGGTGGAGAACCTACCCTTCAGCCGGATTTGGCACCATTCATAAGAAAGGTTAAAGAGCTTGGGCTGCTTGTTAAGCTGGACACAAACGGATACAGGCCAGAGGTTCTTTCCAAATTTTTGGAAGAAGGGCTGCTTAATTATGTGGCCATGGATATAAAATCTTCTTTTTCTTCATATTCCGAGGCCTCCGGAATTGATGTAGATACCGATAGGATTAAAGAAAGCATTGCACTTATTATGGGCAGCGGTATTGAATATGAGTTCAGAACCACTGTAGTGAAGGAGCTTCACAGTAAGCAGACCTTTGAGGAAATCGGAGAAATGCTTAACGGGGCCGAGAAATATTATCTTCAGGGTTATATTGATTCTGACAGAGTTTTAAAAAAGGGTCTGTCGGCGTATTCCGGAAAAGAAATGGATGAATTTGCGGAAATTCTGGCAAAAAAAATTAATAAAGTTGACATAAGAGGTATCGAATAACTTGTAAATTGACCTGTTTTATGACATAATATCTGATGAAATAGCATGTACGATATCTGTGGGGGAGTCGTACTTGGTATTAGTATAGTGCCAAGAGGACAATAGATTGAAACATAAAAACGGAAATGGCTCTAATCGCCTTTTGTGGGTAATGGCGATTTTAGTTCTTTCATTAGTTGGTCTGTTTACTACAATTACATATGCGAAAAATGCTAATGGGAAGCTCCGTGAACTTTCTTTTGACTGGGCTATAAATGATCATTCCACCGAAGATATTTATGTTAAAGCTTCTTATGATACTTTTTCGGAAAGAGAAGGTAGTGTAGGTAATCAGTACAATTTTGTTTTAGTTAATAATTCGAAATACAGTGTTTGGGATTGGCGAATAACGGTAAAGGTTGACGATGATTCCCAAATTGACAATACATGGAACGGTGTATGGTCTCATGGAATTGATAAGCTGATTTTTGTTCCCGATGCTTCAAACAGAATGGTGGCAAAGGGTACCACAAAGGGTTTCGGGCTGGTTATGCATTCGGCTTATACCTTTGACATGAATGAGATTACCATAGAATATCAGGAACAAAGAAGTTTTTGGTCTTATGCTTTGTTTAATGTTTTCCTGGCCGTTTCAATAATTTGTGTATTTGCAATTGTAATTATAGAGCTTGTACGATACAGGATTACGAGCTATGCCAAGAC
>JAZUJC010000265.1:0-3978 GCA_045642625.1 Lachnospiraceae bacterium | reverse complement strand
GAAATTCTCGGCCGCTGCCGCTATAACGAGCTGCCCTTTGAGATAAACCGCAGCCGCGACGCCGACGAGACCGCGCGGCTCAAATACCGCTATCTCGACCTGCGCAACCCCGCCGTCAAGAGTAACATCATCCTGCGCTGCAATGTGGTCGCCGCGCTGCGCAAGGCGATGATGGAGCATGATTTCCTCGAGATCACCACCCCCATCCTCACCGCTTCCTCCCCTGAGGGCGCAAGAGACTATCTGGTTCCCGCCCGTAAGCATCCCGGCAAGTTCTACGCACTGCCTCAGGCACCCCAGCAGTTCAAGCAGCTGCTGATGACCGCAGGCTTTGACCGTTATTTCCAGATTGCCCCCTGCTTCCGTGATGAGGATGCCCGCGGCGACCGCAGCCCCGGCGAGTTCTATCAGATGGATATGGAGATGGCATTTGCTTCTCAGGAGGATGTTTTTGCAGTAATTGAGGATGTTCTTCCTCCTATTTTCGAAAAATACGGAACCTACAGCATTGCTTCAAAGGCCCCGTTTACACGTATTCCTTACACTGAAGCAATGGAGAAATACGGCTCCGATAAGCCTGATCTTCGTATTAAGCTTCATGTTGATGATGTGACCACACTTCTTGGTGATTGCGGATTTGAGCCTTTTGTGGGTAATGTTGTAAAGGCAGTAAAGATTGAAGGCTTTACAAAGACCCGTAAAGAGATTGATGCTTTATGTGACAAGGTATTTGTGTCCACAGCTAATAAAACATACTGGTTTAAACTGGATGAAAACGGTGAAATCGTCGGTGGAATAGCTAAATTCCTTCAGGAAAAGAAGAGCGATATTATTGCAGGTCTTGGATTAAAGGCCGGAGATTTTGTTGCAGTATGTGCAGGAAAGAAGCTTGTGGCTCAAAAGACAGCAGGTGCTATCATTAAGACCTTCGGTACCGCTACAGACAGCTGCATTGACAGAGAAAGATATGAATTTTGCTGGATTGTTGATTTCCCTATGTATGAAATCGGAGAGGAAAGCGGCGAAATCGAATTCTGTCATAATCCCTTCTCTATGCCCCAGGGTGGTATGGATGCACTGATTAATGAAGATCCTCTTTCAATTAATGCTTATCAGTACGACTTGGTATGTAACGGTATCGAGTTATCTTCGGGTGCTGTTAGAAATCACAACCCTGAAATTATGATTAAGGCATTTGAAATCGTAGGACTTGGTGAGGAAGATGTTAAGGCTAAATTCCCCGCTATGTACAACGCATTCTGTTACGGTGCCCCCCCTCATGCAGGTATTGCTCCCGGCGTTGACCGTATGATAATGCTACTTACCGGGGATGAAACAATCAGAGAGATTATTCCTTTCCCTATGAACAAGAATGCTCAGGATATTCTTATGGGAGCTCCTTCAGAGGTAAATCAAAAGCAGCTTGACGATGTTCATATTGCTATTGTGATGCCTAAAGAAGACTAAAATAATGTGCAGCCTGAGAAACGGTTGTATGTGTTGAATGAACAATAAAGTGCTTTGGAAGTTTATTTCCAAAGCACTTTTATGATATAATGAGAAAGTATATGAGGCGGTTACGGGGAAAGCGCTGAGAACACTAATGAATCTATATTTCGCGCCTTCACGTCGGAAAGAACAGGTATATTAAACAGGTATGAATGAAAGCTTGGTTAAAAAAACATATAGAGTAGTGGGTAAAATATTCCTGGCTGTTGCATTATGGTTTTTTTTGTGTGCCGACGTTTCTGAGGCGTTTCCCAATCGATTCTTTCAGCCCAATGCAGGTACCGTCGTTACGATAATCTGCTTCCTTCAGCGTCTGGATGCCCTTTTGGGTGGATACTCATTATTGAAGGAAGTCCTGTTTATTGCCATTGTTGTCGGTGTTTTTAAGTTTTATAAAAAGCAGGTGAAGCTTCCGATTATTTATAATGTACTTGCGGTTTTATGTTCATTTTTATACCTTTTGTCGGAAAGCTTTTATCATAAAGACTCATCGGTTTTGATTTTTGGTGATTTCTTTGTATTTATGATTGCTGTTATAAGGGGAATCGGGCTGGGGTTTGCCCTTAGATGCTTATTCTCTTTTATTCTCAGTAAACTTGAATGTAACTCCGGGACCGGAGAAGACAAGGAAAAAACTTTTAAATGGAATTGGCTGAAGGTATTTCTTGTTATGCTTGTTTGCTGGATTCCCTGTCTGATTTCCACTTATCCCGGTATCTATTATGTTGATACTCAGATTCAGCTTAAACAGTTTTTTGGATATGAGGCTATGTCTGATGCGCATCCTCCTTTTATTACATTTTTCGAGGGGGTATTTGTGAAGCTTGGAAATATTATCGGTAACCCTACATTTGGATTATTTTTGGGAACCGCGGTTCAGTTTCTGATTCTTTTACTGTTGTTTTCATATGGCCTGTGGTTTTTTATCAAAAAGGTTAATTCCAATGTATTCGGCTGGTGTGCTGTAATATTCGGAGCAACCACGTCCATTTTCTTTTTCTATGCCTGCAATGTAGGAAGTAAGGATTCCATATATTCTATATGCCTGCTCTTTATGTCGATTTCTTTTTTGAATATTCTTGATGGGATAGGGAAAGAAGAAAAGAGAAGGGGAGTACGAATATGGGCTGTAGCATTTGCAGTATCCACTCTGTTTTCCTGCCTTGCAAGACATAACGGAATATATGTAGCAATAGTTATGTTCGTGTTCATTGTTATTTTTGTAATAAAGAACGGAACAGTTAATAGTGAAAAAATTTTGCTTTCGACGATTTTATCTGTCGGGATTATTTTCTTTTACCTGATTGATTATGTGGTTTATCCCCTGATAGGAGTTGAAAAGGATTCTCAGTCACTGATTTACATTAATATGGTGCAGCAGACTGCCAGGATTGCATTGGAATATCCGGGGGATTTCAGTAGTGAGGATATAGAGATAATCAATAAGATTACTGATTTTTCGAGGTTTGAAGAACGTTACGATCCTCTGACCAGTGACGGAGTTAAATTTATAACGGACTGGAATGCATCTTCTGAAGATATTAAGGCTTTTAGGAAAGTTTGGTTTAAAAAGGCGTTAAAACATCCGGGAGTATTTTTTGAGGCCGTTTATAACATGGTATATGGTTTTTTTGCTCCTGTGGCCGAAAATACGATAAACAGCTTTGGTGACTGGTATTACGCATGTGATATAAAAGAAATTGATTTCAGAATACCCAGTTTTATTTTGGGAATGAGACACCTGTATGAGATGGTGCTTAAAGTATGGGTGACCTCGCCTGTCGAAAGGCTTATCCATAACCCCGGAATATATTTATGGGCAATGCTGTTTTGCCTTGCATATGTTATGTACAAAAAGGCATGGAAATATATTATTGCCTTTATACCGGGTATTATGACGGTTATGTTTTATGCCGTAACACCTTCATATTTTGGGCATCCGCGTTATTGTTTCCCTATGGTATACGGATTATTTATGTATATTGCCATATGCATCGAAATAAACAAAAAGAAAGAATGAGTTTAGGAGATTGGAATGACTGATAGATTAAAGTTATTTGTCAACAAAATAGAATGGAAAAGAATTATACTTACACTTTGTGTCCTTGGCATTGAGGGAGTGGAGGTTGTATATTCGGACCTGACTTATGAGCCTGCGGCAATTGCGGTTAATATGCTTGGTATCTTTCTATTTCCGTTTGTGTTGTTAAGATATAAGCTTAAGGATTTTTTTAAATGGTATTATCTTGCATATTCCGTTGTTGGTGTAGCGTCAATCGCGGTTATTTACAAGCTCTTTGCCTACAAGGATGTTTTTGCGTCAAGGTTTCTGGTTGCAGAAATTGATATTTTCCTGTTTGGATTTTTCTTTATCAAGCTAATAGAGGAAGCGGTGTTAAAGATAAAGGCGAAGTCATTTAGTGGGGGTTCGGCTTTGATTGTGGGATTCACTGTATTTTGCCTTCTTTG
>JAZUJC010000264.1:0-4221 GCA_045642625.1 Lachnospiraceae bacterium | reverse complement strand
ATAGGGCAGAACTCGTTTTTGCCATTCCTCAGCCATTTTCAACAACCTTTACAACTATTTTTGCCTGTACCTTGGGATGAAGCTTAATAACTACTTCATAGGAACCAAAATTCTTTAATGCTTCAGGAAGCACAATTTTCTTTTTATCAATATCAACGCCATGCTGCTTCTTAGCTTCTTCGGCAATTTCCTTGGATGAAATTGTACCAAATGCTCTTCCACCCTCTCCTGCCTTAAGCTTGGTAACTACGGTGAGCTTTGAGAGCTCTTCAGCCATTTTCTGAGCATTGGCAAGATTTTCAGCAGCAATCTTATCTTCATTAGCCTTCTGAAGCTTTAAATTGTTAAGATTCTGAGCTGATGCTTCCACTCCTAATTTCTTGGGCAAAAGAAAGTTTCTTGCATATCCGTCATTTACATCAACTATCTGATCCTTTTTACCAAGAGTTTTAACGTCCTGTAATAAAATTACTTTCATATTATATCCTTTCCGGTAAATTAACCTATTTCACCGCCATCAATCATACTGTCCAGAGTATCTTTAATCTGGTTAATAACTTCCTCAACGGAAGAATTTTCAAACTGGGCACCGGCAATACTCATGTGACCGCCGCCACCGATTTTCTCCATAACTACTTGAACATTAATTTCGTCAATTGAACGGGCACTTACATAAATAGTATTTTGATAATCAGTAAGAACAAAGCTTGCCTTTACACCGTTAATGTTAAGAAGCTCATTGGCAGCCTTGGCACCTACGATTGTAGGACTGGCAACACCCTCGCTTCCGCAAACCGATATAGCGTAGCAGTCTCTGTAAATCTCCGCCTCACTTACACAGTCCGCACGGGTCTTATATTCAATGGCATCCTCTCTGAACATCTTACGAACTCTGACAACGTCCGCACCGTTTCTTCTAAGGAATGCGGCTGCTTCAAAGGTCTTTACACCGGTCTTCTGGTTAAAGTTATTTGTATCAATCATTATACCGGAATACAGACAATCCGCTTCTTCATTGGAAATCTTAATATTCTCGGCAGTACACTGTAAAATATCCGAAACCATTTCACAGGTTGATGAGGCATAGGGTTCCACATAAGACAGGGTAGCATTCTCAATTACCTCGGTTGCCTGTCTGTGGTGGTCAAGCACCACAATGGACTTACACTGCTTAAGGAGCTCTTCACACTCGGTCATTTTAGGCTTGTTAACATCCACTACCACCAGTGCGGCATTATTGCCTACCTCTTCCATAGCCCTTGCCGAATTGATAATCATATCGGAAGGATAATCGGGATTGTTTACGAACATATCAACCATGGGCTGCATTGATGTGGTAACCGTATCCAGGACAATATGTGCCTTACGCTCCAAAACCTGGGCAATACGGTAAATACCGATACTTGCGCCAAAACTGTCTACGTCGCCTCTCTTGTGACCCATGATAAATACCTGGTCTTTACCGTTAATAATCTCAATCAGTGCGTGGGCCTTTACACGGGCCTTTACACGGGTATTCTTTTCAATCTGCTGGCTCTTACCGCCGTAGTAATTTACTGCGTCCGGAGTTTTAATAACCGCCTGATCACCGCCACGACCCAATGCCAGGTCAATGGAAGCGCGGGCAAATTCATAATTCTGAGCATATGATAAACCGTCAACGCCCATACCGATACTGACGGTGGGAACTATAGTATTACCGTAGGAAACCTTCTTAACATCTTCAAGAAGTTCAAATTTGTCCTCTTTAAGCTGGGCAAGGGCGCTCTTTCGAAGCACCACCATATATTTATCCTTTTCAAGCCTCTTGGTAATACCGTCCACAGAAGAAATACTCTTGTTAATTCTTCTTTCGATAAACGCTGCCAGCATGGAACGTCTGAATTCCTCGACATTTTCCATTACTTCATCGTAGTTATCAATATAAATCAAACCAACAGCCAGGCTCTGGTTGTCGATTTCCTTAAGAGCAAGCTTAAGTGCCGTATTATCAAATAAATACAAAGCAATAAGATATCCCTCATAATTTTCGGTTTCTACAAGATTGCTGTTTTCAGCCATCTCCTTTACAGATACCTTTTTGAGCTTGCACAGGTAATTGCCGTAATTATATTCCAGTTCAAATTCATTGTCGTTAAAGTCGTCAACGCCGTTGGGAAGCATATCACGGGTAATCTCGGGGAAACAATGATTTATATATTTGTTACCGCCTTTTGTAGAACCCACCAGCTTTTCAAAGGCCACGTTGCCCCAAATAATTTCACCCTTTTCGTCCAGAATCGCGTGTGGCAAATCAAGTGATTTTAAAAGCTGCTTCTGAATTTGCCCATACTGAGTTGCAAAGCTTATAAGCTCATAAACTATGCCGGGCATATTCTTATACAAAAGAGTACAAACAACAACAAAATATACCACTGTAAACGCCGCCAGCAGCAATCCTGCTCTCAGGCTTTCAAGGAAAACATAAACATCTACCAGGCAAAGCAGAATACCCAGCGCAAAAACTGCGTACAGACACGCCTTTATCTTTCCTTTAATTTTTACTTTAACTTTATTTTTCATTAAAACAAAACCTCTCGGGTATAAACTAAAATCAGACTGTATAATTAGCCACTATAGAAATGATTATACCACTTATGGTTACATTTTTTAAGATTTTTGTGTCACTTATATCGTAGTTTCTTTAAGTGATGTACTTTCAAGCTTTTCGGATATTTTTTTCTTTTGCACCAGCGTAAACAGGAAGCCCAGCACAAAGCTAAGTCCCATTGAACAAAGGAATGTTACAAAGCTTGGAATGCCGCTGTTTATGTAGGCTACCGAGGTTAAAAAGCTTGGAAATGCAAAAGAAGAACAAATGGTTTTGGCAAATCCGATTATTCCGCCGCCGATGGCACCGGCTACACAGGCAGCAATCATAGGCCTTACCAAAAGAAGGTTTACACCAAACAATGCAGGCTCTGTAACACCGAGAACCGCTGCCAGGGACGCCTGATAAGCAGTCCTTTTCTGAGTACGGTCCTTGGCAATAATGGCAACCGCAAAAGCAGCACCGGCCTGGCCGTACACCGCGCCACCCATAAGGGGAAGAATGGTGTCGTATCCATTTACAGTAATATTATTCATACAAATGGGTACTATGCTCCAGTGGGCACCGATAGATACCATGGGCTGTATTATGGTGCCCATGAAAGCACCGGCAACAACACGGTTCCACTCATATATTCTAAGGAATACATTGGCAATGGCATTTCCAATCCAGGAGCCTGCAGGACCCAGTACCGCAAATGTAACCGGAAGCACTATCAAACAGCAAAGAATAGGCTTTCCAAAGCCCTTAATCGCTTCTGGCAAAATTTTCTCGCATAGTTTTCCCACAAATACCAAAAGACCCACTGCCAGCAGAACAGGGATTACACTTGAATGATATATGGCTGACGGAAGCCCCCAGCCAAACATATCTATCTCGCCTCCGGCCTCCAGTGCATCCAGTATATCCGGATAGAACATTGTAGCCGGAATCATTAATGCAATATAAGGATCGGCCTTCCACTGCCTGGCTGCCGATACCGCCAGATAAAAGGGCAGGAAGAAAAAGAAGCCGTCCGATACAGCATAAAATATCCTGTATAGGCCCTCATTGCCGGTTACCGCACCGGTCATGGAAAGAAGCATCAGTACGCTCTTTATAATACTTGCTCCGGTTATACAGCCTATAACCGGCATAAAAATCGCTGTGATTTCTTCCAAAATACGATTTATTATTTTACCTTCTTTTTTCTTGTTAACTGCACTCACAAAACGCTCTCCTTTATTGCTTAGTTAACTCAATTTTATAAAAAAGACTAACGACCCATACAAGTCATTAGTCTTTTAAAATCAAGTATCAAACATATTTGCATATGCTTCGGAATATCTCCCGGCGGAATTTATTCCTGAACATAAGGCATAAGAGCGATGTGTCTTGCTCTCTTAATAGCTACAGTTAAAGCTCTCTGATGCTTTGCGCATGTACCGGTAATTCTTCTGGGAAGAATCTTACCACGCTCAGATACGTATCTCTTTAACTTATTTGTATCCTTGTAATCAATTACATTATCTTTGCCACAGAATGCACAAACCTTTTTACGTCTGCGCATGCCACCCTTTCTTCTGGGTGCATCTGCTCTGTCGCCTTTATCAGCCTTATTGTATGCCATGATTGAGCCTCCTTAATTTCTA
>JAZUJC010000263.1:0-25907 GCA_045642625.1 Lachnospiraceae bacterium | reverse complement strand
ATACCAAAGCCAGCCAAGAGGCCCTGAGCTTGTGGTCCTTACCCTCCAAAGATGTGCCACAATTACCTCAAAGCACATTAACATCTTTAAAAGACTGATTCCCGGATTATAATTATCATAATTTTTCTTGTAAGATTTATTAGAAGCCATCGCTACTAATCCTTTTCTTTAACCAGCCACAGCCGATCTTTGTATGGAGCACCGCATATCAATTGCTCAATTTGAAATTATATGATTATTTCTTCTATATTTCAACTGTCTTAAACTGAACATCCTTTAAGATTTATTTAATATTGCACTATACCTCAGTCTTCTATATGTGTTAGAATCATTCTCATGGAAAATAATAATAAAAAAGCTACATTCAGCATCATTACCTCAATGGTAATATTCGGTACCATAGGACTGGTACGTAAAAACATAAATATGCCTTCCGGATGCCTCGCCATGACCCGCGGAATAATCGGCGGAGTCCTTCTTTTACTGTTCTATCTGGCAAAAGAACGCAAATTCCAAATCAAATCCCTGGGCAAAAAGGGCATCATTCTTTTGCTTACCGGTGCATTAATCGGCTTTAACTGGATTGCATTATTTGAATCCTACCGATATACCACCGTTGCCACCGCTACCTTATGCTATTATATGGCACCGGTCTTTATAATAATTGCTTCCCGTTTCTGCTTTGGCGAGAAACTGGGCTTTAAGAAAATCCTGTGCGTTGTTGCTGCCATAGTCGGAATGATTCTTGTATCAAATGTGTTAAATACAGGATTTACCGGCAACAACGAACTGCTGGGCATCGGCCTTGGACTGTTTGCTGCTCTTCTTTATGCAATTATTATACTTTTAAATAAATACCTGTCGGATATTCCGGCCTACGAAAAAACTATTATTCAGCTAATATTTGCCGGAGTGGCCATTATTCCCTATGTATTCATTGGAGAAGATTTATCCACCATAACCTTTGACACTAAATCACTTATCTTTTTAGTGATAATATGCCTTGTACAGACCGGGCTCAGCTACATTCTCTATTTCGGCGCAATTCCCAAGCTCCCTGCCCAGACCTCGGCCATATTGAGCTACATTGATCCGGTTGTTGCCGTATTACTTTCCGCCCTGGTATTAAGAGAGCACATCGGTGCAACGGGAATTATTGGTGCGGTCTTAATTATAGCCGCCATGGTTTTATCTGAAATATAAAAAAGAGGCGTATTATTACGCCTCTACAATTAAGTATCTTCCGTCACCGATTTCAAACACCTCGGCTTCTTCAAGAAGTTCGTCCACTGAATCTCCTTCAATGTCGATTCCTGCTTCCTCAAAATATTCATAGACCTCTTCTTTACTGTTCACCACATAAGCCTCTGCTTCTTCAAGAAACTCTTCGGCCTCCTCAAGAGAACCGCAAACTTCCTCGGGGAAAAGCTTTAACTGATTATCAAAAAAACACTTTAATACCTTTTCATCAAACATCATATCCACCCTCTCATTTTAAGCTCTTTATATAATTTAGGGACCGGAAGCCCCACCACATTTGAATAATCGCCATTGATACCTGTTACAAATTTAGCTCCTATTCCCTGAATAGCATAGGATCCGGCCTTGTCCATAGGTTCTCCGGTTGCTACGTACTCATCAATTTCCGATTCTTCCAGATTGGCAAAAGAAACTGCCGTTTCCTCGTTAAAGGTGACCGTTTCCCACGAATCATCGGCATAGCTCATAACAGTAACACCTGTTATTACGCTGTGGCTGTTGCCAGACAGACGATTTAACATTTTTTTTGCTTCGGTCGTATTAGCAGGCTTACCCAATCTGTCAGCTCCAAGAAACACCAGTGTATCGGCTGCGATTATAACAAGTCCTTCCTGCGCTTCACCTTCTTTACCCTGTAAAAAGTTGTGGATTCCCCGGGCCACAATTTTAGATTTAACATCCTCGGCCTTAAGCAATGACAACTCTTCTACAATATCCATCGGTACGGTCTTTGTAACCTTCTCGTCGCAGTCACTTACTATTATCTCAAAATCAAGTCCCATATTTCCAAGAAGTTCTTTTCTTCTTGGAGAAGCAGATCCTAAAATATATTTATACATAAAAACTACTCCCTGGTTCCCTGAAGATAATGAATGAACTGCTGTGCCGTTCTTCCGGAGAAACCGCCATGCTGAAGCTCCCACTGATTTGCCATCAGCAGCAGTTCATTTTCATCAATTTTCAAACCGCTTCTTTTGGCAAGTTCAAGAACGATATTGTTGAATTCCTTCTTGTTGGGCGCCCCGAAATAAATGGTAACACCAAATCTGGCATAGAGAGAAAGTTTCTCCTGCATGGTATCGCCAAAATGAACCTCGTCGTCTCTGAAATTTTCTCCTCTTTCGGAAAACTTTTCGTTTATCAGATGTCGGCGATTGGATGTTGCATATATCAAAATATTCCTGGGCTTCTTTTCAAGACCACCTTCGATAACCGCCTTTAAATATTTGTACTCGATTTCAAAATCCTCAAAGCTTAAATCGTCCATGTACAGGATAAACTTGTAATTTCTATTTTTAATCTGGGCAATTACATCATTAAGGTCAATAAACTGGTGCTTATAAACCTCAATAATTCTAAGACCGTCCTCGTAATATTTATTGGCTATGGCCTTAATGCTGGAGCTTTTTCCGGTTCCCGCATCACCAAACAGCAGACAGTTGTTGGCAACCTTTCCTTTTACGAAGGCCTCTGTATTGTCAGTAAGCTTCTTTTTGGCAGCCTCATAACCCACCAGATCATCAAGGTTAACATGGGCAATATTGGTAATGGGCACTATCTGTGCTCCCTGATCGGTATGCTCAATTCTGAATGCTTTATGTAAACCGAATTTACCTACACCATAATCCTTATAAAATCTTGTAAGTGTATCCTTCATTTCCTCCGGAGAGTTGTTTTCATTAAACTGTCTTGCCAGTTCAACAATTCGGCTGCAGATTCGGGTATTATAAACCTTACTCTCACGACTGGAGCTTGTATAATTTAAAGCCAGTGAAAAATCTCTGATTCCAAGAACATTAATCATATCGGTAAAGTCATAATCATAAAGTTCTTTTAAGATAACAATATCATGGAGCACACAGTCATTGATGGTTCCTTCAACCGCACCGACAATTTCGCAGGCCATTGAATAGCTGTTCTCATTGTTTACCAAAAGGTTTGACAGATAGCAGTGCCACAGGTTGCCGTAAAAGCCGTAATGTCCTGCCAATTCAAGCAATTCATGAAAGCAATCGTAAAATAACGACTGTAATTCTTCTTTGTTCTGATCTTCCTTATTGAAGTTTTCCATAAGAAAAACCATCTTATTTAAGAGTTCTCCGTTTTCGAAATTTTTGTAAACTATTAATTCCTGTTCACGCATTTTCTTTCTCCGTTTTCATTTGATAGACACCCGATTATTGGGTATAATATTTATATATTAGCACTAAGAACAATAATGAAAGGCTATAATATGTCAAAATCTTCCAAGACAATTATTTTTTGTTCTTCCGTATTCTTAATACTGACATTAATAATCGTATACTGTGTTTTGAAAAACAATACCGCCAAGGTTCCGGAGGGAACCATCGGCAACACTCCCGGTAATTTGTACAATTACGGTCGCTTCGCCGAAATGGACGGGATGGTTTATTTTGCCAATCCTTACGACAATGACTCCTTATACTCCATGAAATCCGACGGTACGGATATCAAAAGAATAAGCGATATGAGTGTTGAGTTCATAAATGTAGGCGGCAAATATGTATTCTTTTACGGTAAGCCCAACTCAGCCACCTCCGGAATCGGAAGTGTTGTATCAAAACCGGGCATGTACCGAATCGAAAAGAATGGCAATCACCTTACCGCTCTCACCAAGGATGTGTCCCGCAGCATGGTTTTGTACGGCAACAACATTTACTACCAGCACTACACTAAAACCGCCGGTACCACCTTTGCAAAGATGAACCTGTCCAACAACAAATCAACAGAGCTTCTTCCCTATATGATTACCCCTGCCTGTATGTATGACGGAAGCATTTATTACAACGGTCAGTACGATAACCACTATCTGTACAAATTCGATACAAAAACCGAAACCGAAATCACGGTTTGGGAGGGTGATATCTGGAACCCCATTTACGACGGTAACTATGTGTATTATATGGATGTTCAAAACAACTATCGCCTCTGCCGTTACAATATGCTTGCCAACACAGTGGAAATTCTTAACAACGAGCGAACCGACTTCTTTAATGTATATGGAGACTACATCTTTTATCAGGTAAGCTCAACTGTAAGCCCTGCGTTAAAGCGTATGAACACAGACGGTTCAAACCCGATAATCATAATGAACGGTGTATTTAAAAATATAAACTGTACGTCCACCTATACCTATTTCCAGGATACAATCACCGATTTACCTCTCTACAGGGTTCCTACCTTTGGTGAGCCCTTTGCAGAGGAATTCACCGGTGCCAGGGATGCAATGTTAAAAGAGCTTAAATCTCACTGATTATTATCAAGCAGATCAAGCATTTGCTGTGCTCTCATATGATTAATAGGATGTCTCTTATAAGGATCTATTTCCAGTAAGGGCTTCAGCACAAAATCCCTGTTGCACATATCAATGTGAGGGATTGTTAAGCGCTCACTGTCAATCACATAATCATCATAATAAATAATATCAAGGTCCAATGTACGGGGTCCCCAGCGAAGTGTCCTTTCACGGTTGTTGGAGGCCTCTATTTTATTGAGAACCGTTAACAGTTCGTCGGGGTTATATATAGTTTTAACCATGAACATTCCGTTGATAAAATCGGGCTGATCGGTAACGCCATAGGGCTTGGTTACTATAAGTGAACTTTCTTTTGTAAGGATAATACCCTCAGTCGAAGCCAGCTCGTCCCTTCCCCCTGCTATTATTCCTCTTGAATCGCCCATATTGGAACCTACGGCAATATATGCTGTATGCCACCCTTCGGTAACTGAAACCGTCACATCTTCAAAGGGCACCTCGATAGGTGCATTTGGCTTATGAACCGTAACAGTTATCTCTCCTATTTTGTCAAAAGAAAGAAGCAGCCTTCTGGCCAGATTTTCAGCAGCTGCCTCAATAAGATTAAAGTGTTCCTTCTTAAATATTTCCGAAGCCACATTGGCAACCTGACCGTAATTTATAGTATCTTCCAGTTTATCTGAAATACCGGCCCTGTGAAGATCTGTTTTAATTTCCAGATCTACCAAAAAGCTCTGTCCTTTTTCTTTTTCAAAATCAAAGCAGCCATGATAGGAATACAGTTCAAGGCCTTTTATTAAAATAACACCCGTTCTATTTATATTCATACACTGCCTCCAGCATATCAATAATACGCTTATTTTCCTTTACATCATGGACCCTGACAAAGGCGCAGCCCTTGGAAACGGCCAGTGCCGTTAAAGCAAGTGTACCTTCCAGTCTCTGATCTACGGGCAGGTTCAGTGTATTGCCGATAACAGACTTTCTGCTTGCAGCCAGCAGCACCGGACAGCCAAACAGCTTAAGCTTGTCTACGTGGGCCATAAGCTCCAGATTCTGCTTTGTATCTTTGGCAAATCCAATACCCGGGTCCAATATAATTTTATCCTCAGAAATACCTGCCTTTGATGCAATATTCAAAGTCTCCGCCAAATCGGTATAAACATTATCCAGGAAATTATCATAGTCGGTGTTGTCCCTGTTGTGCATCAGCACACAGTGTACATTGGCCGCGGCAATTACATCGGCCATTTGAGCATCACCCTTTAAGCCCCAGATATCATTAACAATATCAATTCCGGCCTTAATCCCGGCTCTGGCAACAATTGACTTTTGTGTATCAAGAGAAATCGCAATATTAAATTCTGATTTAACTTTTTCGATAATAGGTATTACCCGTTCAATCTCCTGCTCAGCAGGAACCGGAATGTAACCCGGTCTTGTGGACTCTCCGCCTATATCAATGATATGAGCACCTTCATTAATCATTTTCTCGGCCTGAAACAGTGCCCTGTCCACGTCATTAAACTTTCCCCCATCGGAAAAAGAATCCTGAGTAACATTCAGGATTCCCATAATATAAGTGTGTTTATTAACTTCAAAATCAAAATTGCCTATTTTCATTTCTAATCCTATCTAAGCATATCAAAGAATCTTCTCTGCAGTGCTTCGTTTTCCTCAAACTCGCCCCTTGTGGCAATTGTCACAGTCTGGCTTCCGGGTTTTTTAATCCCGCGCATTGTCATACACATATGCTCAGCTTCAACCATTACCATTACCCCTTTTGCATTAAGGCAATCTGCTATTGCATCTGCTATCTGTGCAGTCATCTGTTCCTGAATCTGTAATCTGCGTGCGTAAATCTCCACGCATCGAGCCAGCTTGCTGAGCCCTACCACTTCACCATTTGGGATATATGCAATATGAACCTTACCGTAAAAAGGAAGCAAATGATGCTCACAGGTGGAATAAAAAACTATATCCTTTTCAAGCACCATTTCACTGTTGTTTACCTTAAAACGCTTGCTTAAAACCTCCTTTGGATCCATTTCATAGCCACCCATTGTCTCATGGTACATTCTGGCAATTCGGTCCGGAGTTTCAATAAGGCCTTCTCTATTTATATCTTCACCCATGCCTTCAAGCAGCAGGCGAATTCCTTCTTTTACTTTTTCGTTGTCAATCATTTTCCGTGTCTGTCTCTCTTTATTTCTTTACGATTTAACACAGTCCTCTTGAGCAGTCCCAAATAGGACAGGGAGCCGAATGCAATTATTACGGTATTTTCATCGGCCAGCATCAAAGAAAGTTCCACCGCTTCCTCAACCGAATCGGCTGCAGTTACATTAGGGTTAACCCCGGAAACACTTTTTGCCAGTTCATAGGAGGGCAGGGTTCTTTGCTTGTTGGGACTGGGCACGGTAATAATCTGCCATGCCAAATCGCAGGTGTTTTCTATTACTTTATCATATTCTTTGTCTTTTAGCACACCCATAATAAATATTATTTTTTTATCGGAAAAAGAACGCAGGATAGACTTCCTAAGAACTCTCGATGCAGGCTCGTTGTGAGCACCGTCTATAACTATATGAGGCTTTAAGGATATGGTTTCAAACCGCCCCGGCATCATTGTATCATAAAGACCTCTTACAATGGCTTTGTCACTTACAATGGCTCCCTTATCCCTTAGCGCAGTTACCACCTCTATGGCAGTTATAGCATTATGGAGCTGGTAATCCCCTGCTTTACGAAGCCTAAGCTTCTTATACTGCTTATAATCAAAAACAGTCTCACTTTTTAAGAACTTAATATTATCTATATTATCGCTGTCAGCCAAATATACCGGGCAATCCAGTTCACCTGCCCGATCCCCTATTACTTTGGCAGCCTCCTCATTACCCCCATTTAACGCTACCGAAGCACCTTTCTTTATAATGCCGGCTTTATTTGTGGCAATCTCTTCAATACTGTTTCCAAGATATGCCATATGGTCCATTCCCACAGCAGCAAACACAGCCACCTCACATGCCTTAACCACATTTGTAGCATCAAGGGCTCCACCCATACCGCACTCTATTATTGCATAGTCACATTGGCGGCGGGAAAAATAAAGAAATGCCAGTGCAGTTTCCAATTCAAACCTTGTAAAAGAAAGATTAGTGTTCTTTATCTCGTCTATCAGGTTTACATAATCTTCTTTGGATATATTGCGTCCGTTAATCGCAATAATCTCCCGCTCTTCAAATACCGCCGGTGATGAATATATGCCAACGCGATAACCCGCAGCCTTCAGTATTTCAAAAATGAACCTGGCAGTAGAACCTTTACCGTTTGTTCCTGCCACGTGTATGATTTTAAGGCCGTCTTCGGGATTACCAAGAGCTTTAAGAAGTGCTTCCATAGCCTCCAGCCCCGGCTTAATACCTTTAGTATTAAGTTGACATAAGTATTCTTCACATTCCGAATAATTCAACTTTGCTTCTTCCTGATAAAATCTTTTTTCTTTCTGTTCATATGTGCAACCGTAAAATAATACATCACCACAAAGAATACCGCTGTTATAAACCATGTCAGGGGATCGCCAAGACAAACACCCAAGTAGCTCATTCTTTTGGCTGCTTCATAGGAAATAATTCCACGACACACCAGCTCCACTATTCCGCCGGTCATGGCCGAAATCGAGAAACCACAGCCCTGCATGGCATTTCTCAAAATAAATATTATACCCAGCGGTATATAGCAGGTTCCGGCCGCATATACATATGTTTTAGCATATTCCAACACTACAATAAAATCAACATCACCGCTTGTATCAACAAAAAGCTTTAACAGCAGGGGAAGGCTGGGTACCGATACCGCAAAAATAACAATTGAAAATACCGCCGATAAAATCATGGCAGTACCAACGCCCTTTCTGATTCGCTGAATATCGTTGATACCCCTGTTCTGCGCCGCATAGGTAGCCATTGTAACACCCATGGCGCCGTAGGGAGTGGTAAGCAGCTGTGTAACCTTATTGGATGCTGTATATGAAGCCACCACGGCTGAGCCAAAAAGGTTGAGGGCCGACTGCACCATAATGGTGCCGACTGCAGTAATCGAATACTGAAGCGCCATTGGAAGGCCGATTGCAATCTGATTGCGGATAATCCTGCCGTCAAGTGATGCCTCACCCCTTTTAGGCAAAAGAACGGGAACCTTCTTAATAATATATATAATACACAAAATGCCCGATATTGCCTGGCTTATTACAGTAGCCAGTGCCGCACCCATTACCCCCAGATGCATAGGCACAATAAGCAAAACATCAAGGCCAACATTCAAAAATGCCGATAAAATCAGGAAATACAGCGGCACACGGGAATTACCTACCGCTCTTAAAAGCGCTGCTACAATATTATACAGAACGGTAAAGCAAAGACCTCCGACAATTACTATGATGTAGCTGTAGGACATATCATAAATATCTTCGGGAGTATTCATAATATGTAAAAGCTGTGGCATACCCAGTATGCTTACAGCGGTAATTATTATCGTAAATACTGCCGACAAAGCCAGTGCACACAAAGAAGCGGTCTTTATACCTTTTTTGTCACCCGCACCGAATTTTTGAGCGACAATTACGGTGAAGCCCGCAGTCAGTCCGTTGGAAAATCCCAAAATAAGGAAAACTATCGTTCCTGTGGCCCCTACTGCCGCCAAAGCATCAAAGCCCACAAATTTTCCCACTATTATGGTATCTACCATGTTATAAAACTGTTGAAACAAATTACCCAGTATAATCGGATAAATAAATTTTAATATCAGTTTGAAGGGGCTTCCCTTCGTCATATCAAGTTCCATAATATACCGTGCCCTTCTGTTTTCAGGATAAAAGTATACTCATATTTTTACCCTTAATTAATACGCACATTCTATGAAAAAACCGCCCAATAATATCATTTTTCGATTGAATTCGCACAAACACTATGGTATCTTTTTATAAAGACTTATTTATGAAAGTGAGGGCACTATGAACGCTATAGAATGTATTAAAACAAGAAGAAGTATTCGTACCTTTACTGATGAACCGGTTTCTCACGAACTCCTTGAAGAGATCGTTGACGTTGCCCGTTTCGCTCCCAGTTGGAAGAACACCCAGATTGCCAGATATGTTGCTGTTGAAGGTGCCAAAAAGGAAGAAGTAGCAAGCACATGCTTTAAAGCTTGGATTGGCAACGAAGAAATGGTTAGAAAAGCTCCCATGGTTATTGCACTTACATATGTAAAGAACCGTTGTGGCTTTGAAAGAGACGGTTCCTATTCTACTTCCAAGGAAGACCGTTGGCAGAATTTCGATGCCGGTGTTGCAGCTCAGACCTTCTGTCTCGCAGCTCATGAAAAGGGTCTTGGTACTGTTATTCTCGGAATTTTTGATGAGAATGAAGTAGCAAGAGTATTAAACCTTCCCGAAGATCTTGGTGTCGGAGCCTTTATCGTTATCGGTCATCCCACCGCTTCCCCCGACGCTCCCAAGCGAAAGGAAGTATCTGATTTACTTACATACCAAAGTTAATTTTAAAGAGAAGGACAATTCCTTCTCTTTTTTTTGCATAACTATTCACTGACAATGAATAGTTACAAATTCTATTTTTGAAAGGAAAAGAATATGCGACATTTAATGAGTCCCCTGGATTTTAGCGTCGATGAGCTTAACAGACTCTTCGATTTGGCTAACGATATGGAAAACAATCGCGAAAAATATGCTCACATCTGTGACGGAAAGAAGCTTGCCACCTGCTTTTACGAGCCTTCCACCCGAACAAGACTTTCTTTTGAAGCAGCTATGATGAACTTAGGCGGTAATGTTTTGGGATTTTCTGAGGCGTCCAGTTCCTCTGCGGCAAAGGGCGAAAGTGTATCAGACACGATTCGCGTTATCTCCTGCTACGCCGATATCTGCGCAATGAGACATCCCAAGGAAGGTGCTCCCATGGTAGCTGCTTCCAAGTCAAACATCCCCGTAATTAACGCCGGTGATGGCGGACATCAGCATCCCACCCAGACACTTACCGATCTTTTGACAATAAGAACTCTTTCTGGAAAGCTTGATAACTTTACTATCGGTCTTTGCGGTGATTTAAAATTCGGACGTACGGTACACTCACTTATCAGAGCTCTGCTTCGCTACACCGGAATTAAATTTGTATTTATCTCACCCGATGAATTAAAAATTCCTGATTATATCATTACCGAGCTTCAGGAAAACAATGCCGACTTTGTCGAGGTAACCAAGCTTGAGGATGTTATCGGAGATCTGGATATTCTCTATATGACAAGAGTTCAGCGTGAGCGTTTCTTCAACGAAGAGGATTACATCCGCTTAAAGGACTTCTATGTACTTACCAAGGAAAAGCTTTCACTGGCAAAAGAAACTATGATGGTACTCCATCCCCTTCCCCGTGTTAATGAAATTTCCGTAGAAGTTGATGAAGACCCCAGGGCTGCATACTTTAAGCAGGCCCAGTACGGCGTATATGTCAGAATGGCTCTCATTGCCACTCTCCTGGGACTTACTCCCGAAGTTTTGGATAAGGAGGACTAAACAAATGTTAAATGTAGGAAAAATTGAAGAAGGTTTTGTGCTTGACCATATTAAAGCCGGTCAGAGCCTTGATATTTATTACAAACTTAACCTCGATAAACTGGATTGTACCGTTGCCATTATCAAAAATGTTAAATCAAACAAAATGGGCAAAAAGGACATCCTTAAAGTAGAATGTAATGTAGAAATGCTGGACCTTGATGTTTTGGGTTTTATCGATCACAACATTACCGTAAATGTAATAAAAGACGGTGTTCGCATTGAAAAGAAGTTTTTAACGCTTCCTAAAGAAATAACAAATGTTATTAAATGTAAAAACCCTCGCTGCATCACTTCTATCGAGCAGGAGCTTCCCCACATCTTCGTGTTAACCGATGAAGCAAGTGAAACCTATAGATGCAAGTATTGCGAAGAGAAAGCAAGCAAGCGCATATAGCTTAGAAGTTAGATATATCAAATCAATTCTTCTATCGAATTATATTTTTTACTAAAAAAGCGGCCTTGGTGTTATATACACCAAAGTCGCTTATATTTTTAGGATTATATGATAAAAAGCGTTGATTTATATAAGTACACTAGAATGTCAACACTTCGGTCTTAGGTGCCTTTGCCGGCTCTATTGAAACGACAGAAAGAACCGGTCCCTCTCCCTGATATCCGGGAAAGAAATCCTTATTTACCCTGCATACCACCTTTACCCAGGATCTGTTCTGGAGTTTATTGGCATCAGCATATTTGCAGGCAAATCCAAGGAACTGGATGTCCTCGGCACAACAGGTCATAATTGCCCTTCCCGGCACAAAGAAGCCCTTAGGGAAATTCTCCGGAATATAGGCATTGGCAACAAAGGCTATCTCCTTACCGATATATCTGTCCAGATTATCAAGCATATCCAGGTACCATATGCCATAAGTTTCATCAGTCAGCTCAAGCTTGGGCTGATTAATATCATAGGGCAGTTCTTCTTCAAGGGTCGCATTTATCTCACCATTCTTATCTTCAAAAACAATATCAGCAGTCTGGTTAAGTGCCTTAACGTTTCTCTTGAAACCGGGGATTTTATCGTTCATATTATCGCAACGGTTAAATATAATAAGCTCTGACTTTCTAACCATTTCAGCAAACAAAGAACGCATATTGTTAAAATACAGTTCAAAGGTCTTCGCATCCACCAGCGATATCTGCTGCTCAAGTTTCCAAAACATAGGCAGTTTGAAATTCTTGTAATTCCACATGCCGTTATACTCAATAATAACTCTGCCCGGCTTATATTTTTTATCAAGTTCAATCAGCTTATCCGGAGCAATGTCTGCCTCGCTCTCCACAGTAACCATAACTGTATTGGTTGCCTTTAAAAGCCTTTCGTCATACTCCTCATCACCCTCCTCACACACAATCAAAAGGGTGGTTCCCTTTGACCTGAAATAGGGCTGACCTAAAGTATAATTTATGAACTGTGTTTTTCCACTATCCAGGAAGCCATTAATAACAAATACGGATTTCATCGTTTCCTCTTCTATCAATTATTTTATATATTTCCCTTATTTACCAAAATAAGGTTCTTAATATTGTCTTCTTTTAACTGAGCACCGATTACACAAATCTTACCGGTATATTCGGGGCTGCCTTCACGAACATTGAGTTCACCGGGAACATAGTCAAAGTAAATCCAGCTTCCGTTGTCTGAAGGAAGCATCCCCTTTGCACGAAGAACAAGCCCGTACTCTGCTTCATTTTCAAGAGCAGTAAGGAATGCATTAACCTGTTCCATAGTGTAGTGAGAACCGGTTTCCATACCAAGACTTGTAAATACCTCATCAGCATGGTGATGATGGTGGTGATCATGGTCGTGGCATCCGCAGGTACATCCCTCACCGTGGTCATGATGATGTTCGTGTTCGTCATGATCATGATGATGTTCATGTTCGTCGTGATCGTGATGGTGTTCATGTTCCTCGTGGTCATGGTCATGATGATGGTGATGCTCGTGCTCATGCTTGAATTCTTCCAATAAAGCATCTTCGAAACCTACAACTGCTTCAAAGGTTTCAAGAATATATTTTCCACTTAAATCATCCCAGGGAGTTGTAATAATCTTTGCTTCCGCATTGTGCTCTCTAATCATTGCAACAACCTTGGCAAGCTTCTCCTCGCTCATTTCCTGAGTACGTGATAACACGATGGTTCCGGCATGCTCAATCTGGTCGATAAAGAATTCGCCGAAGTTCTTCATATAAATCTTGCATTTCATTGCGTCTACAACCGCTACGGAAGAACCTGCTTCCACACCGGCCTTTTCAGATGCCTCGTGAACTGCTCTCTGAACATCGGAAAGCTTGCCGACACCTGAAGGCTCAATAAGAATTCTTTCGGGAGAATACTTTTCAATAACTTCTTCAAGTGAGCTTGTAAAGTCACCAACAAGTGAGCAGCATATACAGCCTGAATTCATCTCGCGAATTTCAATTCCGGCATCCTTTAAGAACCCGCCGTCTACACCGATTTCACCAAATTCATTTTCAATAAGAACCACCTTTGAACCTGCAAGAGCTTCGCTTAAAAGTTTCTTAATCAAAGTGGTCTTTCCTGCTCCCAGGAAACCTGAAATAACATCAATTTTTGTCATAATCTATCTCCTCCAATATATAAGCAATATCGGGTAATGAAATGGCCACCGCTTCACCCGATTCGTTACCGGCACACAATATACCTATCAGGTGCGCAGCCGAATCATATACGGGACAACCACTCATCCCCGGCATAACATCCGCATACAAATATAACATCCACGAATCATAATCATCCACATAAAACTGCTTGGATGCCACAGTCCCCTTTGTGGCATTACTGCCTGTGTTGACAGCGGAGCCGCAAAGAAACACTTCTGAGCCCTCTCTCAAATCCTCATAACACTTTATGTCAACCTCTGATTCTCTTAACTGATTCAGCAGATTTTCATCAATATACTCGGTTTTAAATGATAACACACACAAATCCGGATTGTCACTTATGTAAACCACATCGCCAAATCCCGCATTGCCTGTAGAAAAAGTGATAATCCCCTGCTCGAAGCCCTGCATCAAATGCCCCGCGGTTAACATAACTACTTTTTCGTCATCTATACTGATTATTACACCGCTGGCGTGCTTTTCTCCCGCTGTAACCATTACAACCGAAGCTCTCACATATTCTATAAGCTCTTCATCGGTTGCCCCACTGTACTTAATATCATTGGGACCATTACCCGACACCGCCTCATCCTCACCGCCCGAAAGGTCGATACCATCGCCCGGTGCAGATTCTTCCACAGTATTTGGCTTATTGTTCAAGCATACCAACAGTACTATTGTAAGTACCAAAGTAAGCACAAATACTACTGCACAAATAATTTTCTTTTTCATATCAAAAGTCACAATAAAAAGAAATCAGCCGAACTATAAGCCGGGTTATGTATTTGATGATCATCTATCTAGAGTTAATGTTACCATTAACTTCAAGCGACCTACCTGACAGCAGACCGGGCAAGTCTGTAGCTGTCCACCTTTCGGAGTTTGGTCTTGCTTCGGATGGGGTTTACATGGCTCGTCATGTTACCACAACGACGGTAGTCTCTTACACTGCCTTTCCACCCTTACCTATGTTGCCATAGGCGGTTTATTTCTGTTGCACTGGCCTGGGAGTCACCTCCACCGGACGTTATCCGGCATCCTGCCCTACGAAGCCCGGACTTTCCTCACCTGCATAAATGCAGCCGCGATCATCTGTCCGACTGATTTTTATTCTTTTATTTATGTAAACCAATTCTTCACATTGGTTTACAGCTCCCTATACCGGGAAGAATGAGCCTCCGATAAATTCCCTGCAAAGCGAATTGTTGGGAACCACCTTGGGATCCAACGCCACAAAATACTCAAGGAACTTTAACAGTCTCCTTGCTTCATAATATTCAGGCGCCTCCTTGGGTATCTGGAAAAGAAGGGGCTCTGCATAGGTTTTAAACGCTGCCAGCTCATAAAGAAGTATTGAGTTAAACATTGCATCTGCATTTTCCTGGAAGGGAAAAATATTCTTTTCCTCACCGCTTCGTACGCTGGGCCACATCTTAATTGTATTTTGAGCACTTGTTCCACGGGTACGGGCGTCTCTTACCATTCTTCTGAAAAGTCTTCCGTCTGTGGTGGGTATTCTGTTGTGCTCATCGATATTAATACTTGTTAATGCACTTATGTAAACCTTGAACTTACTGTCCGAGGGAAGTGCTGCGCTTAATTTGTCATTAAGGCCGTGAATACCTTCAATAACAAGAATGTCTCCTTCTTCCAGCTGAAGGTAATTGCCGTTATATTCTCTAAGGCCTGTTTTAAAGTTAAAGTGAGGAAGTTCAACCAGCTCACCTCTTAACAGAGCACTCATATCTTCATTAAACTTGGCAACATCTACCGCTTCAAGACACTCGAAATCGTAGTTGCCGTTTTCATCCTTAGGAGTATCTACTCGGTTTACATAATAATCATCGCATGCGATTGGATGAGGATTCAAACCATATGTCCTAAGCTGAATTGATAATCTATGTGAGAAAGAAGTTTTTCCCGAAGAAGAAGGACCTGCAATCATTACAAACTTAACGGTTCCTCTTTCAACTATTTCTCTGGCGATTTCGCTGATTCTTCGCTCCTGAAGCGCTTCCTGAACAAGAATCAGATCGTTTATTTTGCCCTCTGAAATTGTATCATTAAGCTGTCCTACCGTGCTGACCATCAGCTTCTCACCCAAAACGGTAGAGGATTTTAGTGTTTCAAAAAGAGTTCTTCTCTCATCAAAGGCTTCAACTGTTTTAGGGTTATCCTTCTTGGGAAGTACCAGCATAAAGCCTTCATCATAAGGAATCAAATCAAACCACTTAACATAGCCTGTAGCCGGAAGCATATATCCGTAGTAATAATCCACATAATCGCCAAGCTTATAAATATTAACCGATGAAGATCTGCGGTATTTAAACAAGCTTACCTTGTCGGCAAATCCTCTCTCCTCAAAAAGGTTTATTGCCTCTTCGGTGGTAATACTTTCTTTTTCATAGGGCATATTATCACTTACAAGCTCTGCCATTCTGGCTTTTACCTTGGAAATAACCTCTCCAGTGATTTCTGCCTTTCCCTTAAAGGTACAGTAGTAACCGTTGGCTATTACAAATTCCACTTTAATCTTTTCGATATTTTCGCGACCCAAAACATCATCAAAGGCCCTCATCATCAACATTATTGCACTACGGCAATATGATTTGTGACCGATAGAATCTGAAAGAGTTATAGGGTTGACCTGACAGTCTCCGGATACTTTCTTAAACAGTTCTCTGATTTTGCCGTTTGACATTACCAATGCGATAGTGTCGTCGTAGTCCTTTTGGAATTCACTTACTACGGTTTCATAAGTGGTACCGTCGGGATACTCTCTTGATTCGTTAAGAAATTTTACTAATGCCATACTCCTCCTTACCGTGCCTGATTGTATTGACTCCCCAAAGTCGACAGACACTCCTATTCCATAAGTGTTAATACCTTCTTTAAATCGCCGATTTTTTGAGAAAGAGCTTCCCCATTTCCCTCGCGAATATTTTTTAAGTAACCCTCGTTTATCTCGATGCTCTTTTTTATATATTCCCTGTAAAGGGAATCCCTCGCACCAATCAGATATTCCGAATAATTATCAAACAGTTCCTGTAATTCCGGATTTGAGCACGTTTTTTCTCCGGCTCTGACATCCATTATCCAGTAGTATTTTCCCATGTCCAAAAGAAACTTTTCCGATTCAATGTGAAATCCAAGCTCCCGCACACAACGCCGTACAAGAAACAGCTCGGATTGTGGCTGTAAAACCATCTGATTAAGGCCTTTTACTATTTCCCTGCCTTCTTTCAGTATGCCCGACATAAGATTACCACCCATTCCGGCCACAATAACCGTATCGACATTGTCTGAAACGTTTGTGTTATGTAAACCATTCGACAATCTTGTTTCTATTTTGTCATCGAGTCCCATCAGGGAAATATGCTGCCTTGCAGCCTGCAGTGGTCCCTCGTTAATGTCCATACAAAGTGCCGACCGGGCCTTACCCTGATTAATAAGTGTAATGGCCACATAGCCGTGATCACAGCCTATATCCGCAACCTTATTGCACGGCACCACCGTATCACACACTTCCCTAAGCCTCTTTGACAGTTCAAAAGAAATTTTATCCTGTGACATATAAGCAATCCTTAGTCAAGGTAATCCTTAAGCTTTCTGGAGCGTGAAGGATGGCGAAGCTTTCTAAGAGCCTTTGCCTCAATCTGTCTGATACGCTCACGGGTAACGTTAAATTCCTTACCAACCTCTTCAAGAGTACGAGCTCTTCCGTCATCAAGGCCGAAACGAAGTCTTAATACCTTCTGCTCACGCTCGGTAAGGGTTTCCAATACCTCGTTAAGCTGCTCCTTTAACAAAGTGAAGGCAGCTGCATCGGCAGGAACCGGAACATTGTCATCCTGAATGAAATCACCCAAATGACTGTCTTCTTCTTCACCGATAGGTGTTTCCAAAGAAACAGGCTCCTGGGAAATCTTCAATATTTCTCTGACACGCTCAACAGGCATACCCATCTGTTCTGCAATCTCTTCAGGGGTAGGTTCACGACCTAACTCCTGCAGTAACTGTCTTGAAACGCGGATAAGCTTGTTGATTGTTTCAACCATATGTACGGGAATACGAATGGTACGGGCCTGATCGGCGATAGCTCTTGTAATTGCCTGTCTGATCCACCATGTAGCATATGTTGAAAACTTATAACCCTTTGTATAATCAAACTTTTCAACGGCTTTAATAAGTCCAAGATTACCTTCCTGAATCAAATCAAGGAAAAGCATTCCACGACCTACATATCTCTTTGCAATACTTACAACCAGTCGAAGGTCAGCTTCCGCAAGCTTCTTCTTGGCTTCTTCATCACCGTCAGCCATGCGCTTAGCCAGTCCAACCTCTTCATCTGCACTTAAAAGGGGAACCTTACCGATTTCCTTTAAGTACATTCTTACCGGATCTTCGATGGAAATACCTTCCGGAACGGAGAGGTCGATATTTTCCATATCAACTTCTTCTTCGTCGTCCAAAATAATATCGTCATCGATTTCAATTTCTTCTTCCTGAATCTGGATTACGTCGATATTATTGCTTTCAACAATCTCCATAACCTTGTCCATTGCTTCATCATCAAGATTCAGCTCTGCGAAGAAATCGCTGATTTCGGTATACTCCAGCGTATTCTTTTTCTTTTTTGCAAAGGCGAGAAAATCTTTAACTTTCTCGTCAAACTTTGCCTGCATAATCTCGTCCATCTTTTAACCTCGCATGTATATTTATCGTTGTGTCGAAATTAATCGTTACTGCTTATTCGGGGAGAGTAAATGTCTTTTTGGACAACTCCTGCAATGCCTTTTTGTCGGCCAAAAGCTTCATTATCTCCTCCATACTCTGATCCGGCTTTGCCGCCAGCGTATCACAGCTGTTTTTCTTTATCTTGTAAACAATATCGTGTAATGCCCGCTCACGAGCTTCCTTACCGGATATCTCATCAAGCTTTGTGTTAAAAATCGCGGCACAGACAGCCTGCTCATTTTCTTCTTCAAAGCGGCTTACATAGGCACTGGGATTGGCACTGCCCTTTTCAAGATCTCCAAACAGCCAGCCTGCCACCGATTTATATACCGTATCGGTAAAATCATCGATGCCCACATATTCTTTAACAATGCCGTATATTTCCGGTTCCTCGCATATCCAGGTAAGCAAAATTCTCTGGCTTGTGCGGGCTGCATCTCCGGGCTCGGGCTTTGAATTAATGCCTGACTTTGGCCTCTCAATGGGCTTGTACTCGCCACCGTTTCTTGCAGCAGCGGATACCACCTGCTTTTTCATGGTATCGTAGGCCAGATCGTATTTATCGGCAATGGCTCTTATGTAGCTCTCACGCTCTATCTCGTCTTCAAAACCAACAAGCTTATTTGCAACGGTTCTAAGGAACTTTGTACGACCGTCGGGGTCTTTTAAGTCGTAATCCCGTTCAGCCATACGCACTTCAAAAAAGAAACTGTTTTCGGCATTGTCGATTCGCTTTTGAAACTCATCTGTACCCAGGTTTTTAATAAATTCATCCGGGTCCTTATAGGGTTGAAGGTTAATAACCTTTCCAACCATTCCGGCGTCCCTGAGTATTCCGATGGCCCTAAGGGCTGCCGTTGTGCCCGCTCCGTCGGAGTCATAGGCCAAATATGCTTTATCGGTATAGCGCTTAAGAATCTGCGCCTGACCTGCCGTAAAGGCGGTACCAAGGGATGCAACCGCTTCCGTGAAGCCTGCCTGATGCATTGCAATAACATCCATATAACCCTCACACAGGATGAAATGGTCCTTTCTGGAGGTTCTGGCAAAATTAAGGCCGTACAGATTGCGGCTCTTATCAAATACCAGGGTTTCATTGGTGTTTACATATTTAGGCTTAACATCACTCATAACACGGCCGCCAAAGCCGATTACCCTGTGATTAATATCCTGAATGGGGAACATTACACGGTTCCAGAAAACATCGTGAACACCCCACTTTTCATCAAACTTTGTAAGGCCGGCCTCAGTCAGAATATCATCGGCAAAACCTTTCTTTTTAAGATACAAATATAAATCATTGGAAGTCATCAGCGAAAAGCCAAGCCCGAATTTGTTCATGGTCTCATCGGTAAGCTGACGGCCTTTAAAATATTCCATACCAACCGAACCGTTTTTACTTCTAAGCTGGTAGTAAAAGTACTTTGCCGCCTCTAAGTTGGCTTCCAGTATTTTGTTTCTTTTTGCTTCCCTTTCTTTTTGCTCCGCTGAATATTCGGCTTCCGGAAGCTGTATCCCTGCTCTGTCCGCCAAATATTTAATTGCCTCGGGATAGGAAAAATTCTCGTATTTCTGAACAAAAGAAAAAACATTTCCACCCGCTCCGCAGCCAAAGCAGTAAAAAATCTGTTTTGACGGAGATACGGAAAAAGAAGGGGATTTTTCATTATGAAAAGGACAAAGGCCAAAATATGAAGAACCTTTTCTTTGGATCTTCACTACGCTTCCAACCACATCCACTATGTCGTTACGAAGCCTGACCTCTTCCACTACCTCTTCGGGGTAACGCATTTATCATACCTTTCCGGTGCCTCAATAACGGCACCACCACAAATAGCCGAAGCTACCCTATCCAAACCTTTGGAACATATATATCTTCATATACCGAAATAGCATATCTGTCGGTCATTGCGCCTACGTAGTCGCACACAATAACCTCTCTGGCATCGCCCTTTTCCTCAAGTGCACGAAGGTCAGCAGGAAGATTGTCAAACTCTTTAAGGAAGTGCTCGTAAAGAGTCTCCATAAGCACTTCGACCTTGCCCTCTTCGGACTTGGCAACCTGATTCTGGTATACATTTTCAAACATAAACTGCCGAATGTCCTTCATGGCCTTTTCGACAGGCTTACTCATCATTACATCATCTCTTCCGATGCTGGAGGTAACAATGTCATGAATAAAATGATCAAGACGCTCTCCACAGGTATAGCCGATTACATCGCCGATTTCCCGGGGAACGTCGGCCTCAGTCAAAATACCTGCCCTGATTGCATCATCCATATCGTGGTGAATATAAGCTATTTTATCGGAAAATCTTACGACCTTACCTTCAAGTGTTTCCGGCATTCCGGAGGTCTGATGATTTAAAATACCATCTCTGACTTCGTAGGTAAGATTAAGTCCTTGCCCGTTCTTTTCAAGAACATCCACTGTTCTGACACTTTGACGGGCATGCTCAAAACCGTAAGGACAAACCCTGTTTAATGCTCGCTCTCCCGCATGACCGAAGGGAGTATGGCCCAGATCGTGGCCCAGTGCAATTGCTTCAACAAGTTCTTCGTTGAGCTGAAGGGCTCTGGCCAGGGTACGGGCATTTTGAGAAACCTCAAGCGTGTGAGTGAGTCGGGTTCTGTAATGATCACCTTCCGGTGAAAGAAATACCTGAGTTTTATCTTTTAATCGCCTAAAGGATTTACTGTGAATTATTCGGTCACGGTCGCGCTGAAATACAGGCCTGATATCGCAGGGTTCTTCCTCCCGAAGTCGACCCTTTGATTCTTCACTAAGCTTGGCATAGGGGCTTAAAAAGTCTCTCTCCCATGCTTCCAGAGATTCTCTGATTAGCATATTATTCCCTCGATAAAATATATTTATATTAAGTAAAAATCACCGATTATGCAGCGAAAGGTTCAACACCAAACCGCTACAATAAATATATTCGACGCTCCGTGACCATATCCTTTTTTATTATGCGGATTTATATGTATTTTTTATAATTATTCGGCTACCAGCGCCCGGTTTATTCCCAGGGCATCTATGGCAACACTTTCTTTTTGCCAGCAGGTAACCGCATAAGCATAGCCGTATGAATCGCTTGCCAAAACAGCTATCAGCCTGTCGCTTCTTAAATTTTGGACAACATAGTCCTCAGACTCTGTGGGCACAGTTTCCCCGATTCCCTCTGTGGCAATAAATGTACCTGCAAATTTGCCGTCTTCAACACTGTCAAGTGAAACCACCAGGTTAACCTCTCCGTCAGCAAGACCGTTTTTCCATGAGCCTTCATAGAGCCTTGTATAGCCTCCGCCCTCCTGGGTTCCGGCATATTTCACATATCTTGTGCCTTTTCCTTCAGGCTTATCGTTAACCCACTCTCCGGCATATATGGAAAAAGAATCTTCCCCTGTCTTAATGAAGGAAATACCGTAACCGCTTCTTAAACCGTCCACGAAATCGCCCACATAGAAAAGATAGGGAATTGAGGTGTGGTCACCGTTTTGATAATAATCCCCGAAAGTATAAAGTCCCGCACCGTTACCGGCACCCTCATTGTAATTTTCGGAAGGTATGTAAATATATGCATTTGAAGATTTTCCCGACACCAAATCCTCGGCGGACTTTGATCCGTCAAGGCTAAGCATCTTTGAAAAATCATATTCAAAGGGATTTGCTTCACCGTTTAAAGCAAGCTCCTTAAATTCCTTAAGCCCGTCGTAGGCCTCGGATAACACCTTTACCTTCAGCTCATAAACAGCCCTCTCGCTTTCAAGCTGTGTCTTTAAGGCAGCGGAATCAATTACATCATAATCGGCAAATCGATCGGCTAATGCAATTGCTTCGTCGAAATTGCCGTTCACACGGTCTGTCTCAATAGACGCAGAAACTCTTTCACCAAGAATCCTCTTTATATCCATGGCGCCGTCGGTTAACAGATATCCCTTCTCAAGGGCATCAATTCTGGCCTCTTCGTTGTTGGCATAAACAGCACTTTCATGGAGCACATACTCAATAATCAAGTTTCTGGAAGCAATTCTTTCTTCTTCACTGAGATTTTCAAACGAATCCAGGGTTTCTCCAAAGGTTTCTACAGCATCCTCTGTTCCTGCAGCCTCTTTGGAGCAAAGAATGCCTAATTTGCATTCCAGGGAACTCTTGTCAATTGAAAGAGCCTTTTCATATTTGGACAGGGCTTCGAGATAATTCCCCTCGCTGTACAGCTGTTCGGCCTTGGCAAAATTTCTTTCAAACCGCCTCTTTGGAGTATTAAATACAATAAGAAGAACCACAGCAGCTATTGCCGCAACGGCCAAAAGACCTTTTATGACAATTCTCCAGTTAAAATCAGCAAGTTTTTCAAACAGTTTAAGATCATCGTCGAGAGATTCATCCTCATCCGGATCCACCACCTCGTCCGAATCACTTTTATCATCTTTTTTTGCAATCTTTGATTTATTATTTTTCTTACCGGACTTACCGTTATTTTTATCCTTAGATGAGTCATCGGATATTTCATCTTCAACTACCGCATAAATATCCTCAGGATTCTCTTCGGTCTCTGCCTCAGTCTCTATATCTTCTGAATTAAATTTTTCCTCTTTGTCATCTGTATCGGCAACAGTATCAGCTTCAGAAGCTTTCTTAGATTTATTTTCTTTTTCTTCTTTAAGCTTAGCTTCTTCGTCACGAATCTGCGCCATTACAGATTTGATGTTTTTTCCTTTTTTCACAATAACCTCTTTTCGAATCATTGTTTATATTACCCGGCATGCGCAGCCCCGAAACCGGACTGTCATACCCTTTTACCGTGCATTTACAGAAAAAGGCAGTCTTCACAAGAAAGACTGCCCTCAAGTGCAGGAGATGGGATTTGAACCCACACGATATTGCTACCACTGGCACCTGAAGCCAGCGCGTCTGCCGTTCCGCCACTCCTGCGCACAAGTGGTATTGTACAAAAAAAGAAGCTTATTGTCAACAATACCACCACTATGCTTATAACTGTTTAAAATTAAAACTTCTCTTACCGGTTGCATAATCATCTACAATATGGCCGTTTCCGGTAAGCCTGTATTTATATGTTACAAGGCCCTCAAGCCCTACAGGTCCGCGGGCATGAATCTTGCCGGTAGAGATACCAACTTCGGCACCGAAACCATATCTGAAGCCGTCAGCAAATCTTGTGGAACAGTTTCGGTATACCCCTGCCGAATCCACCAGCTGCATAAATATTTCAGCCACTTCATCATTTTCGGTAAGTATAGAATCGGTATGGTGTGAGCCAAATCGATTAATATGCGCCACTGCTTCATACACATCATCCACCAGCTTAACCGAAGCCGCCAAATCAAGATATTCTTTAAATTCCTGCTCTTCCACCTCGTTAACACCGATAATCGATGCAACCTCGCCGGTTCCGTAAAGTTTAACGCCGCATTCCTTCAACGCTTTGTCCATTTTAGGAAGAAACTCTCCTGCAATTTTCCTGTTTACAAGAAGGGTTTCAACAGCATTACAGGCAGCGGTATACTGTGTCTTTGCGTCCACAATTACCTTTACAGCTTTATCAAAGTCTGCTGCCTCATCAACATAGATATGGCAAATACCATCTGCATGGCCCATTACCGGGATTTTAGTATTATTCATAATATAGCTTACAAAGGCATTGGAGCCTCTGGGAATAAGCAAATCCACATATTTGTCACAGGAAAGAAGCTCATCGATTTCAGAATGAGACTCAGCCTGCAACAGTGCTTTTTCGGGAAGACCCGCTTCTTTTGCTGCTTCTTTAATAATTTCAAAAAGAATCTTGTTTGTGTTGGCTGTTTCTTTTCCGCCCTTTAATACCGCACAGTTGCCGCTTTTAATGCAAAGGCTTGAAATCTGCACCAAAGCATCGGGACGGGCTTCGAAAATAACACCGATAACACCGATAGGGCAGCTTACCCTCTTTAATACCAGGCCCTCGTCAAGCTCGCGGTTTATAGTAATCTTTCCAACAGGATCCTCAAGCCCTATCAGCTGCCTGATACCCTCGCAAACATCGTTTAACTTGTGCTCGTCAAATCTAAGGCGCTTTTTTACTGCCTCGGTTACACCTAAACCGTCAGCATTTTCTATATCCTTTTTATTGGCTTCAAAAATCGCCTCCTTGTTGTTATGTAAACCTGTAATAATATTTTCCAAAGCCCTGTTTCTGGTCTCAACTTTGGCTGAAGCCATGAAAGGGGATACTTCTTTCATTTCTTTTATATCATTCTTGATACTTTTGTTTTCCATAGGTTTCACTGCTCCGCTTTGATAGTGTTGGCTCACTTGGATTGCCGGGCTTCCGATGTTTTCTTTTGCCCAACTATTTGATATAATAGCATGGATTGATGTCATATGCGACTATCTAATTTACTTTTTACGAGGCAAATAAATGAATTTGGATAAAACCGTCAAAATCGGGAAATATACATTGAACCTGTTAGATATTCTGGCTTTCTGCGCCATGATTATAATAGGCGTAACCTTGAGAGTCTTTCTTTTTACTTACGAATCTCAGGACTGGATTGAATTTTTGAAGGGATGGACCGATGTACTTGGATCCAAGGACGGCTTTAAGACACTGGAATACGGCTGGTACAACTACACCGGCATCTACATGTATATACTTTTTGTCATTGTAAAGCTTCCGATTCCCAACTTAATCGGCATCAAGATTGTTTCGGTTATTTTTGACCTGGCACTGGCGGTTGTTGCAGCCAGGGTTTGTAAACTGTTAAAAGAAAACATCAATCCCCTTCTCCCCTTTGCGGTTGTGTGGTTTTTGCCTACTGTTGTGGCCAATTCAGCCATGTGGGGACAGTGCGACAGCATCTATTCCTTATTCATTATTTTGAGTTTCTACTATTTACTCAAAGAAAACTCCTTTAAGGCCATGCTGTTTTTCTCAATTTCATTTGCCATTAAGCTTCAGAGTATTTTCTTTGCACCGGTTATTTTACTGATGTTTCTTTTAAAGAAAATACGATTCAGAGAGTTTTTCCTTATTCCGGTTGTATATTTTATTTCAATCGTCCCCCTCTGGATTGCAGGCCGTCCGCTGTTTGAGTGTCTTACAATATACTTAGGCCAGGCTCAGGGAAAGGTTACCGGTATTTCTCAGAACTACCCCAACATCTACTACCTGCTTTTGAACGACTGCTACATAGACCTCTACCACGCTCCGGCAATGCTTTTCACCGTAAGTGTGCTGCTGTTTATTATGTATTACGTATTAAAGGCCTGCTACAGTAAAGGAATCGACAGCAATATTCTGGTGCAGACAGCTCTTTTGTCCACCTCTTTGATTGTTTTCTTCCTGCCCAATATGCACGACCGCTATTCATATATACCTGA
>JAZUJC010000262.1:0-6556 GCA_045642625.1 Lachnospiraceae bacterium | reverse complement strand
ATTCATTACAATTATGAGTTCTTGACTGAGTCATTTTTACTCCATATTTCCATCCGTCTAGATTAGCCTGCTTAACCGGCTACGGTGAAAAACAATTTAACTAAAATATATTATCATTTTACAACACCAAAAACAAGATTTTCTGTATTACCCGTTGCAGTTTTGCCACAAAAAAGGCAGCCATACTTATGACTGCCCGTTAACATCGATTAATCCCGGAAATATAATCATTCGACACTATGATTAATCTGCACACATATATTTTTCTTCAAACGCTTCGACAGGAATCGGCATTGAAAAATAAAAGCCCTGAACCATGTCGCAGTTTACGCTCTTTAAATATTCAAGCTGTTCAACCGTTTCAACGCCCTCGGCAAGAACTTTCATATCCAGCAGCCTTGCAAGGCTTATTACCGTGGATATAAGTATCTTATCTCGGGAATTGTCCTCTCCTTCACCAAGTTTCATTATGAAAGAACGGTCAAGCTTAAGAACATCAAGTTTGAAATCCTTAAGCATTGTAAGCGACGAATAACCTGTTCCAAAATCGTCAACCGATGTTGTAAATCCATTCTCTCTTAAGCGAAGAAGAAGCTTAGTTAATGCCTCATACTCCTTTGAATCCACAGTTTCGGTTATTTCAAATTCTAAATATTTCGGATCAAACTTATATTTTTTAACAAGCTCAATAATCCTGTCTGCGGTATTCTTTTCTTCAAGATGCCATCTTGAAAGATTTACCGATATCGTAACCGGAGTAATACCGCGCTTAATCCAGCCCTGGATTATTTCACAGGACTGTTTTAATATTTCAAAGTCAAGCCTGCAAATACTGCCATCTCTTTCAAGAGGCGGGATAAACTTGGCCGGGGGTATTATTTCAGTTCCGTGTTTCCATCTTGCAAGAGCTTCCGCGCCGCACATTTTGCCGGTCTTAAGGTCAATTTTGGGCTGCAGATATACAACAAACTCTCCCCTTTCAAGGGCGGAATTGAAGTTTACCATTACGGTCTGACCGTCCATAATACTTTTAGCCAGATTCTCATTATAAAAGACCACATCTCTTCTGTATACCATCTTTGCCATCTGGCATGCCATGGATATAGGGTTCATTATTTCCATCGGATTATGAATATCGTCAGGTATTTCATAAACTCCGGCCACTGCACCCAGCATAATTGAACGAAGGCCTGTTTTTGTCAGGACATCCACCGATATACCTTTTATGCCTTCAAGGAAAGCCGCATTCTCAGTTCTTTTAATTAATGCGATAAAATTATCTCCGCCCAAACGACCGATTATTTCATCCTCATCGGCCAAAGCCGCGAGTCGCTGAGCGTATTGAATCATTGTAATATCACCGGAACGATGATCTGTAAGCTTATTAATATATTTAAAGTTTCTTACATTCAAAAAATAAGCATTATACAAACCAATGCGACCAAGCATAATATTTTTGGCCACAAATTTCATTACAGTATCGCGATTGGGAAGCCCGGTCTGCATATCACAGGCCAAAGCCTTACCAAGCATCTGTCTGGTGCGGATTCTTCCGCTGTAACTGTAAATCATCTTTTCCAAATAGTCTATTTGGCTAATCGTAAACTCATCATATTCAGCATCAATTAATGTGAATACTCTGGCATAAAACTGCCCACCCTCAGGGGTCTGAACATAATATACACGTGGTTCCGCAGAAGAAGGTTCTCCACTCTCATATAAAACCCAGGTGACATCTTCTCCGTTTGGTACAATTGCATTTTGAGGAGCCTTTAAACTGATTTCAATCCTGCCAATTTTAAGGAGCTTTACCAGTTCATCAAGTGTACGCCTTAACAGTCCGTTAAAGTCTTCGATACCTCCTTCAAACTGGCCCCACACCTCCATTGCCTTCTGCATTTCAATCAATATTTTGTTTTTTTCTTCAACATTAAGGGTTTTCAACAAAAAAATCCTCGCTTATATAATAAATCTACACAAAATATTATATAAACGAGGCGTATCAGTTTATTAACAAAAATGAATAAATGTATATAAGTTATACACTACTGTTTATTTCTTTTGCCGTATCTTCCGCTTCTGAAACCCGTTGCAATGTCTAACACCCACGGAATTATAAGCTTTGAAACATAGTAAACCAGGTAGCTGAACAAAATTGCCACAACCAGATTGGTAATCAGCGAGGTTCTTGTGTCGGCAATTTTATCCGTTGCCAGTTTTCCGCAAATCCACATGGCCATAAGCTGGAATTCATATATAAAAAACGACGGTTCACAAACTATATCCAAAAATTTACTGGATATAAATATTTTTTCCGGAAGGGCCAGCCACGAAACAATCGGAAATGCAAAAAGCAAAATCCAGGCAAACCACTGTATATGATCGTATTTAAACTTGGCAACAATAATAAGAACTGACAAAATCATAAAAATCCAGGAAAACTTAAATGATTTCACACTCAGCTTATTCATGTGCATTGCAATGAATCCGCCAAAATAATACAAAGGCGCATAGGGGAATATCTTTACAATCCACCAGCCCTCCGGAAGCGCCGCCACAACTGCCTCGGCATTAAATATGCAAAATACCATAACAAGAGCTATCAAAACACCTATAAATATCAATGCCGGTATTTTCTTTCGCATAATATACATAGCCGGCCATGCAAGCAATGAAAAAAGAAACAAAGTAAATAAATACCACAGCACATCATTATACGGCTGAAACAGCAAACGCCTTACAACAGGCCATAGCTGAACTTTTCTAAAATACTTGTCGGAAATAAAGAAATACAGAAAAAACACCCCATTCCAAAACAAATAGGGAAGAAGCAGCGTCTTTATTCTTTTAAGGCTTCGCTCTTTTACCCTGGCCACATCAGCTTGTCCCGCGAACATAAAATATCCTGAAGACATAAAGAAAAAAGCCAGTCCGAAGGTACCCAGATACAACGCTAAGGGATCTAAATGAATATAAAACTTGGCGTCACTGTGATAGGCAAATATTATTAGAATAAGTGCCGTACTGTATGCTTTTATTTTATTACTGATTTCTTTGGTCATTTACCTGTTCCCCAGCCCCTTAAGCATTTCAAACAACTGAAGGTCTGATTCCGTAACCTTTATATTTGTATTCATCACCCTGCCTTCAGGCGTAGTAATTGAAACCTCAATGATTGAGTCCTCTTTAATCCCCTCTCTTTGAACCGCACCTAAAAACATCGGAAATTTGGGATGATTGTCGGTAAAGGTCTTCCATGCCTGCCTTACCTTTAATATTGCTTCAAAATTATTCATAACATATATTCAAACAAAAAGTTTTGTGTACTCCTTCTACCATTTCCTGACCGATTCCAATTCTTTGTACAGTGTGACATAATTCTCGTACCGCATTTTATGTATGCATCCGGTTTCCACCGCCCCTTTGACACCGCATGAGGGCTCATTAATGTGCACACAGGTTCTGAAACGACACTCGTCGCTGTACTGTTCAAATTCCCTGTAAAAGAACTTAAGTGTATCGGTCTGGGCTCCAAAAACATCCAATGATGTAAAACCCGGGGTATCCATTATATAAGAGCTTTCTCCGATATATAACAGTTCACTGTGCCTTGTGGTGTGCTTTCCACGCTCGGTTTTAACACTTATGGCACCTGTTTCCATTACATTTTTATCCAAAATCAGATTTATAAGTGAAGACTTCCCAACACCGCTGGGGCCTGCCACTACCGTCGTTTTATTTCTAAGTACTTTTTTAAGCTCATCAATTCCCTGATTACCGGCAGCACTTACAAAAAATACGTCATAACCGCTTTTCGAATAAATATTCCTGATTTCTTCGATTTCTTCTTCTGTTGCCAGGTCATCCTTATTAAAGCATATACTGCAGGGCACATCACAGGTGTCCATATAGATAACAAAACGGTCCAGCAAATTAAAATTGGGATTCGGAGTTTTAATGCTGAATATAATAACAGCCTGATCCACATTGGCACAGGCCGGCCTTATCATTTCACTTGTTCTCTCCAAAATAGCGGAAATATTGCCGATTTTCTTCTCATCATCAACAATATCTATTTCCACATCATCCCCGACAAGCGGTTTTATTTTATTATTGCGAAAGGCACCTTTGGCTTTACACTCAAAGATGCCCTTTCCTTCAATATTTACGTAATAAAATCCGGCAATACCTTTTATTATCTTTCCCTGCATATAAGGCTTACTTTTCCTTTACAAACTCGATTTCCCTGGTAATGGTGCCGGTCTTAATTGTTGATTCACCACTGGAAACATCGGTCACCGTATAGGTAAATGTCATGGTAATAAGACCTTTTGAAGCTCCGGTAATGTTATTTAACTCAACCTTTATAGGGAAGGATTTTGTGGTTGTTTCAAAAAGAACAGATTCTGCGCCGTCTCTCATGGCTGTAATGGTAACGGTAATCTCATTACCGCTTTCATATAACAAATTTCCGTCCTGGTCGGTTATTTCCGCTCTTGTGGGCTGTAATATTTCTCCCTTGAAGTAATACTTTTCTTCTGCTACAGGTTCAGGGCCCTTACTGATCTGAATATCTATTTTGGTACCCTTTTCAACAGGAGTACCTTCACCTAAGTTTTGGTAGCATACATAACCTTCGGCTACAATATTGTTGTATACCTGAGTCACTGAACCAACCTCAAGATTAGCTTCGATAATCTCTAAAACTGCTTCCTCTTCAAGTTTATTAATAAGCCCGGGAACAAGAACCATCTCATCCTTGGGACCTTTACTTACAAAGATAGTAATCTCTGCATTTTCAGGGGCATCACTTGCACCTTCGGGACTCTGAGCAAATACTGTTCCCTTTGCGGAATCGTGATAATCCTCTTCAACCTTTACAGTAAAATTCTTATCCATAAGGTCCTTGGTGGCAGCCTGCTGAGTCTTACCTACAACATCGGGTACAACCACTGTCTTGGCTCCGGCACTGACAGTCAGTTCAACAGTAGTACCCACCTTAACCTTAAGGCCGTCACGCTCTGAAGCAGCAATTACTATGCCGGCCTTTACGGTATCGGATTCAACGTATTTGGCCTTAACCTTTAATCCGGCTTTTCTAAGTATTTCTTCGGCTTTATAGTAATCCAAATCCACTACCTGCGGCATTACCACCATCTCAACTATTTCGCCCGATGAAACTGAATCAGATGCAGAAGAATGGTTATTCTTGCTTAAATTAGCAGCATTTAACACTTTGCAAATCAAAAGGATTGCTACAACACAAATAATTACTCCCACAATAATTGCAAGGACAGTCATAACCCTGGTCATGGTAGGATCGTAATCGTCATCTTCATCTTCGTCCTTGGGAGCCTTGGGTAATGTTCCCGTAATTTCCTCTCTGGGCTGCAGAGATGAAGGCTTTGAGTAATTTTTGATTGAAGCAAGCTCTTCCGGTGAAATAGGCCTGGTTGCCGCCATCTCATCCACGGTAGCTATTCTTACAAAATCCTCGTCGGGATTGGTGAATGATCTCTTTAAATCAGCAATCAGTTCACCCATATTCTGATATCTCCTGTCGGGAGACTTCTGAGTACACTTTAAAACAATCTGCTCGATGCTGATAGGGATTTCATAAACATATTCTCTGGGAGAAGGCATTTCCTCCTGAATCTGCTTAATGGCAATTGCCACTGTGGTATCACCGTTAAATGGCACACGACCGGTAAGCATTTCAAACAAAGTAATACCCAAAGAATAGATATCACTCTTTTCGTCCGAAAAGCCACCTCTTGCCTGCTCCGGAGAGGTATAGTGAACAGAGCCCATTACATTACTGGTAATGGTATTTGAGGTTGCCGCCTTGGCAATACCAAAATCCGTAACCTTAACCTTACCATCCTTGGAAATAATAACGTTCTGGGGCTTTATATCTCTATGAATAATATGATTGTTATGAGCCGCCTCAATACCAAGGCAAATCTGAATTGCGATTGTAATGGCTTCTTTAACTGAAAGGCGGGCCTTCTTCTCAATGTACTTTTTGAGAGTAATACCCTCAACAAGCTCCATAACAATATAATATATTTCTTTTTCATCACCTACATCGTAAACATTAACAATGTTGGGGTGAGCCAAACCGGCAGCAGCCTGGGCCTCGGTACGGAATTTTGAAACAAAATTGGCATTTTCCGAGAATTCCTGCTTAAGTACCTTCACAGCTACCATTCTATTTAATTTGTGATCTAAACCTTTATATACGTCAGACATACCGCCGGTTCCGATTTTTTCCAGAATCTCGTATCTCTCACCTATTATCATTCCGATTTTTATCATTTAAAACTCCAATTCAACCCTGTTCATCATCAAATGGTTTGATAAGAACTACCGCAATGTTATCTTTTCCGCCATTGTTGTTGGCTGCCTTTATAAGCTCTTCGGCACCTTCAACAAGGTCTCTCTGTCCAGAAAGAATCATTCTGATTTCTTCATCGTCCAACATATTGGTCAATCCGTCAGAGCACATCAATACTGTTTCATCGGCATGAAGCTTAACCGTAAAGAAATCCGGTAC
>JAZUJC010000261.1:0-3442 GCA_045642625.1 Lachnospiraceae bacterium | reverse complement strand
CGCATATCCGGATTTAATCTGACCCGTTCTTGTAAGCTTAATTCCAAAATGAGCATAAACACTCATAACAAAGCCGGAACAGTCACAGCCGTCCGTCAGGCTTGTGCCACCGTAAACGTATGGATTACCCACAAACTGCACTGCATAATCAATAACCTGCTTTCCAAGCTCATAGGAATCACCGCTATATGTGGTAGTAGTGGTGGTAGTGTTATTATTCTTGTTCTTTGCCGCAGCAGCCTCCTGAGCCTTTCTTTGGGCTTCCTCGCGGGCTTTTTTCTCGGCTGCAAGCCTTGCACGCTCTTCCTCAATGGATTCGGCCTGCACAAACTCTGTAGACAAATCCACATATTCAAGGGAAATGTACCCGGTCTTGTTGTTATACTCAACCTTGGCAAAACCATCTTCAACCGCGTTTACTACCAGTGCATCTCCCTTTGAGAAGGTACCAAGCACTGATGACGATGTGGTGGGTTTTTCGCGTACTCTCAATGTCTTTGTGTTAATTGTCGCCAGGGTAACCTCAACGTCACGAGCTATCTTTATCGCTTCAACACCTCTGACACAGTACTCGGCCTTTACATAGCCTTCCACCGTACCACTTTTTATCTTGTACCAGCCGTCGGTTTCCTCAATAAAATATCCAACGGAATTGTTATATAATTTTCCCAATATCTTTCCGGTTTTCTCGTTGGGCTTTTCCCTGATATTTACCCAGCTTTGTACCTGAGCAATAACCAGATCGGCATATTCTCTGTTGTCGACAACTTCGTAAACAACCGAGCCCTCTTCCTCTACCGGATAGTAGGCATGCGCTTCGCTTTTTCCGAGGCAAAAGAACGCCCCCAGTAAAACCAGCGCGTACAAAAACTTATTTTTCATTACTTCACTGCTATTGTATTTGCAAATTATTACTATTTACAAAACAAATTCTTTAATTTTTTATTTATATATCAATCGTTCATATCACTTTGGACAGAGGCAATTGCATTGGCGCCGTCTGCCACTGCGGTAATAATCTGTCGCATGGGTTTCTTTCTGATATCGCCTACGGCATAAATACCGGGAACGCTTGTCCTGCAGTCTTCGCCGGCCAAAACATAACCGCCTTCGTCGGTTGCAACACCCAGCTCTTTTAAGAGAGAGGAAACGGGATTGATGCCAACTGCAATAAATACACCGTTTAATACAATCTTTTCGGTATCACCGGTTTTATTGTTTGCAACGGTTATTGACTCAACCTGATCCTCACCGTTAATGCTCTTAACCTCGCTGTTCCACAGGAATACCACATTAGGGCACTTTTCAAGGGTTTTAACCAGCGAATCGGCTGCACGAAGAGTATCTCTCCTGTGAATCAGATATACCTTTTTAGAGGTACGGGCAAGATAAATCGCGTCTTCAACCGCCACATCTGAGCCACCGACAACTGCCACTTCTTTGTTTTTAAAAAATGCGCCGTCACAGGTTGCGCAATAAGACACACCCATACCGGACAATTCTTCCTCACCGGGCACACACAGATTGGCGTGTTTGGCTCCGGTTGCCACAACTACATAACCGGTTTCATAGTCACCCTTATCGGTACGCACCACATAATGACCGTCAACGGGCTTAATCGAAAGAACTTCCGCTTCTACCCTTTCTACCCCCGCATTTCTGGCATGCTCTGAAAACTTGGCACCAAGCTCAATGCCGGACACTCCGGGAAGTCCCAGATAATTATCAACCTCGTAAGTAGAAAGAACCTGACCGCCATCAATTGGGTTTTCTTCAACCAATATACAATTAAGACCTGCTCTCTTTGCATAAACAGCCGCGCTGAGTCCGGCAGGACCTGCTCCGATTATAATAACGTCTTTCATATGCAACCCTCTTAATCACACTTTAAGAACAATGCAAACGCACTGCGAAACGCCAACCCACAGCTTTACTTGAAAAATAAAAGCATGGGTTATAATATAGTCATATCTTGTGATTATATTATCTTTGCATTTTTTTGTCAAAAAGAGGGATGGAATTGCTATGAAAAAGAAAGCATTGGTTACAGGCGCTTCAAGAGGTATCGGACTTGCTATTGCAGATAAGCTGGCAGAGCTTGGATACGATTTATTTCTTACATGTGAAAGAAATACCGTACTTTTGAACAATGCCGCCAATGACCTGGCTCAAAAATACGGTGTTACCGTAAAAGCCTTTACCCTTGATATGGGCAACCCTTCCGAAGTTGAAGAACTGTTTGCAAAGATTGAAGGACCTGATGTTCTGATTAACAATGCAGGTATTTCCTATGTGGGCCTGTTAACCGATATGAGCAATCAGGACTGGGATCGCATCATTAATGTGAATTTAGGCTCTGTTTTCTACACCTGCAGACAGGCCATTCCCCGTATGTTAAAAACTCACCGGGGGCATATTATTAATATTTCATCGGTATGGGGCAATGTAGGCGCTTCCATGGAAGTGGCCTATTCGGCTACAAAGGGCGGTGTTAATGCTTTTACAAAGGCTTTGGCAAAAGAACTGGCCCCCAGCAATATTTCGGTAAATGCCATTGCCTGCGGCTTTGTCGATACCGATATGAACGCACACTTGGATTACGGCGAACGCGAAATGGTACGCGCAGAAATTCCTGCCGACCGTTTTGCATCACCTAAAGAAATAGCCGAGGCAGTAGCTTCGATGCTTTCTGCCCCGGCATATATGACCGGTCAAATTATTAGCGTTGACGGTGGCTGGATTTAACTACCTGCCGGCAATTCCGGTCAAATAGAAATCCACATGATCGTACTCGGACCTGCATTCCATTTCTTTGGTAACCGTGTCTCCTGGATTTAACTCCAGATTGTTATTGGAGAAATAATCAATACCCACTTCCATAAGGTTTCCGTCCTTATCCACAAAGAAAGCATATCCTGTAACATATCTGGCAGTTTTTTGCCCTTTGTTGGTTACGGTAACGTTGACCTTACCCCCATTATCTTTCGATTTAATCTTTAAATCCGATAACACCGGATCATAATACTCATTTTTGTTTAACGAAATATGATACTCTATATCAGCCGTACCCTCTGCGTTATCAAAGTAAAGGCAGCAAACGGAGCTTTCACCGGGGCCCAGCATTTCAATATCGCCTTGGGCTGCGGAAAGAGAATTGCCCGAAGCATCCCTGGCTACTCCGTCTACCCTGACAGCAGTTTCTTCATCGGTATTATTGGTGACGGCAACAAAATAAAATATCGTTCCGTATGACTCATAATAATATTCCTTACAGGGAAAATCCTTTTCCGAAACCATGGCCTCGTCAGCGGTAGTCTTTTTACCAGAGGCACGCCCTACAAAATACACTTCTATTCGCTCATACCCGTCAAACTGTCTTAATTTACCGTTAGCAGTGGCGCCAACCTTTATTTCACCTTCGCCATCGGCCAAAAAAACGTTA
>JAZUJC010000260.1:0-4986 GCA_045642625.1 Lachnospiraceae bacterium | reverse complement strand
CTACTATATGGTCAGTACCACTATGTATTTTATGCCCGGTGGAGCGGTTTTAAGATCATATGATTTGATTAACTGGGAAATTGTATCATACATATTTGATTCGCTTGATAATACTCCCCAGGAGAGGCTTGAGCGAGAGTTCAGTAACTATGCCGGTGGTATGTGGGCACCCTGTTTTAGGTATCATGATGGAGTGTTCCATGTAATATTTGTAAGTCATTTTACCCAGACCACCTATCATTTTTATACTGATGATATTAACGGGAAATGGGAAAAAAGCATCATAAAGGGTTACTATCATGACTGTTCCCTGCTTTTTGACGACGACGGAAGAAATTATCTTGTATATGGAAATACAAAGCTTCATCTGGTAGAGCTTAATAAAGAACTGACTGCTCCAATTGAAGGAACCGATAAGGTTATTATTTCGGAGCCTGAAGGCTATAAGGGCCTTGGACATGAAGGGGCACACTTCTATAAAATAAACGGAAAGTATTACATTTTTACTATTCACTGGCCTGCCGGCGGAATGAGAGAAGAATGTTGCTTTATAAGCGACAGAGTGGATGGTGAATATATCGGAGAAACAGTTTTTTGCGATGACAGGGGCGTTACCGGTCAGGGTGTTGCGCAGGGAGGTATTGTTGATACCCCCAACGGCAAATGGTTCGCGGTACTGTTTCAGGACAGCGGTGCGGTTGGCCGTATCCCGGTTCTTTTGCCTGTGTCATGGAACGGTGATAAGCCGGTGTTTGGCATTAACGGAAAGGTACCCTCAAGGATTGAGATTGCCAGCAGCCGTCCCTACTATAGATATGAGCCTTTATATACATCGGATTCATTTGAGTTTGACGGAACAAATCAGAACCCCGAGCTTAAGCTTCAGTGGCAGTGGAACCATGTGCCGGACGATAAACTGTGGTCAATACGTCCGGAAGGCGGGCTTTCGATTAGAACCGGAAAAATATGTACAAACCTTACCCATGCGGTAAATACTCTTACCCAGAGAATGATGTTCCCTAAGTGCGAGGCTGAGGTTACTGTTAACGGTGAAAATCTTAATGAAGGTGATGTTGCCGGTATTGCGGCTTTACAGGGTACCTACGGATATCTTGCAATTACAAAGCAGGCGGGATCCTATTTCCTGATTAAGATGATTCGTGACAATTCAGAGGGACCCATGAAAATCGGCGCCAGCGGTGATTTCCTTCCCGGGGAGGTTGTGGATAAAGTAAGGCTTGACGGACCAAGTGTTACACTTTGTCTTAAGCCCAATTTTGAGAATATGCAGGATAAGCTTGATTTCTTCTATTTAAAGGAAGGAAAATGGGCAAGGCTTGGAAATTCTCTTAAACTCTATTTCAGACTGGATCATTTTACGGGATGCCGTTTTGGCCTGTTTGTTTACTCGACCCGAAAGATTGGCGGAGAGGCCGTATTCACGGATTTTAAATACAGATATGAATAATGCGATATTTGCATTATAAGGAGTTTTTGTGAAAAGAAAGATAGTATATGCTGTTTTGCTTAGCTTGATGATGACAGTGCTTGTGGGCTGTAAAGGCTGCAAGGGTGGTGAAACAGTTTCAGACAACGATATAAGCGGAAATGATGCTGTGGAAGAAACCGTTAAGGCTTCTTATGATATTCCTACTGCATGGAACGGAAAAACCCTGGAAGAATTTGTGGACTACCTTTCTTCTGAATCGGTATATGAAGGAAAGGCTGTGGCTAACCCTTATGTAAGCGGTTATGCCGGTAATCAGGTTGTTCCCAAAAGCGAGACAATAACCGTCGGCGAAGACGGGGATGAAACAACGGAGCTTAAGGTTGATTATGTATATGATGTCAGAGCCCTTGACAACTACAGCGAATATTCCGAAGTAGCCGGTGGCAACCTTGAAGAGGTATTTGCAGCAAGAAAGGCCAAGGGTGATTCCGAACTGGAAGATTTTCTTTTTCAGTTTGCTGTTGAAATGAATGATTTTTATCCCGATTTGGATATGGGAAGATATTTGTATAATCTTTCCCAAATTAAAATCAACAGAGATGATGAAGCACTTCCCGAAGGCGAAAATGTTTACTACGATTACAAAGACAATGTAATCTATATTGCAAGTACAGTAAGGCCCAAAGAAAACACCTTGGATATTGCTTCGCTACGCCATGAACTTGGACATGCTATGGTTAAGCTCAGCATAAACAATGATAATTCCAGAGTGGATTTTTCTTTTGCCGATGAAAACGGATATGGTGCCGCAAGCGAGGAAATACTGACTACAATTCTTGTTTCGGAGCCTTTTATTGACAGATATGACGGTGAAATCGCCATGAATCTTGGTAATCCCGGGTTAATGGATTTCTATAAGGCATTGCTTAAAATAGTACCTGAAATCAGATGTGAAGATATTATCGTGAACAGGGTTGATTATTTTGAAAGCAGGCTGGATGAGCTTATTACCGGTACTGCTTATAAGGCAGGCGATTTTCTTAGGGCTATTGATACATACAATAGCTGCCTTAACGGTGCCGAAGAGGATGCAGCCAATGCGACCGAAATTATTATTACATATTTAGCTGAAGCGTATTCCGTAAGAGCAATAAATAAGCAGATGCCTCAGGAAGAAATTGATTTAATAAAAGAAGCATTTAAGAGTGAGTTAACTTATGTAGGTGATCCTGAAAGCCAGTGGGGTAAGATGTATCAAAAGGCTTGTGAAGTGATAGACGGTTATTTCATCTCTGAGGTTAAGGATGTTTCTGCCGGAGATGTTTCAGAGAGCGATTGAGTGCCATGATTTGGCTCGATAAATGGTACAGCTAAGAAAAAATATTGATATGACAATATAAAAGAGTTTCGCAGATTTTGCGAAACTCTTTTTGTGTTTTTCTCTTTTTGCTGTTTGTTGGCTTTTTTCTCTTTGGTCTGGTTGCTGTTTGTTGCTATTTTTATCATTAACCGGTTTTGCTACAATGCTTTTTTCTCTTTAGCCCGGTTATTGCTTGCCTGCGTTTTGATATTTTGCCGCATGCAGCTGATTCTTTGCACGATACTCACTGGGAGAGCAGCCTTTTTGCTGCTTGAAGAGTCGGTTAAAGGTCGAAATGCTGGAAAAGCCTGCCTGCATGGCAACGTCTGTTATGGAAAAATCGGGTATTGCCAGCAATTCCTCGGCGGCACGAATTCTTCTGTAGCAAAGATAATCGCAGAAGGTATAATCGGTATACTGTTTAAACAGTCGCGAAAAATGGAACTTGCTGAAGCCTGCCTGAAAAGCCACGCTTTCCAGTGTAATGTCTTCCATATAATGAGAGTCGATATATTCAAGGGTCTGATTGAACTTTTGAACATATTCTTTTTGCTTGTAGGGGCGAACGGTAGGGAAAAGCTCGTCGGCATTAACCTTGTTTTCGCCAATGATAATAAATAACTCAAGCAGCTTAGCCTGGATAATCAACTCGGCAAATTCGCTGTTTTGGAAGTATTCGTTACGTATTTGAACAAGAATACCGTATATATCCTCATATATTTGCGGATATTGCTCATTGGTGATGTGAAGGGGACGGGTCAAAATTGACTGAATTCCGGCAAAGCCCTTCAAACGGCTAATGAGTGAAATATTCATAAGAAAAACAAAACGCTTGCCCTCGGAAGGAGCCTTTAACTCGTGAAGCTCTCCGGGAGGGATAATGATGATGTTACCGGGCTCTACGTGATACAAAACATTTCCGGCAATTACATCATAGTAATTTTCTACCGGAACAATAATCTCAATGGCAGAATGCCAATGAGTGGAATAGGAGGTGGGAAGATCGTTAAGCCAGATTCGGTGAAGACTGCTTTCATGAAACTGAACCACTTCCTGAGTGTCCTGCATGTTACGATAGCCAAGATAATCTGAATTTATATGGTTATATTGCTGAAAATTTTCGGCATTATTTGATTTCGGCATGTAAAAACCTCTGTAAAGTTCGTCTGAATAACCATATTTTAACATAAATACTGTACAAAATGCAAAAAAAAGAGTAAAAAAGTTTATTTCAAATCGCAAATATTGCTTGATAGATAGCACTATTTAGTTAGTCCGTTTTTTTGAAAATTTATAATATATTTATGTATAAAGAAGACATTGGCTATTGCTATGCCTTTATCGAAGTTTTTGGAGGAAGCTTATGAGCGAGAACTTAAAAAAAGTGCTTATCGTGTTAGGAGCTGTCGGCGCAATCGTTATTGTTTGCGTTCTTCTTTCTATGAGAAAACCCGACGATTTCCATGATAAGTACGCGGGCGTTGATCTTTCAAAGGATGTTATCGGACTTGAACGTACCGGTACATATTCGGGCTATCTTACTGACCACAGTGATGCTAAGGATGCGGCAGAAGATGCTAAGATTGAACTTTTTAAATATACAAAAGAAGGAGAAGTAGAAGAGATAGATAAATTTGAGGGCGTTGACTTTGGCGACGTTGACAAGGCTCTTTATACGTCTGAATCTTCCAAGGTTACCTGGAAGGTTAATGCTCCTGAGGCAGGCTTTTATAATATTTATATGGAATATCTTATTCCTCAGTCACGTGGTGTTGCTGCTGAGAGAATGGTATACGTTAATGATGAAGTGCCTTTTGACGGTGCGCGCAGTTGTGTATTTTCACGTATGTACAAGGATGGTGGTCCTAAGCGTGTAGACAACCAGGGTAACGAAATCAGACCTGCACAGGTTGAGGAATTTGGTTGGCAGAAGTCCTATTTCAAAGATGAGATGGGTTATTTTGTTGAGCCCTACAAATTCTATCTTGAAAAGGGCGATAACACCATTACTTTTGAAGGCGTTGATGAACCTGTAATTATCAAGAACCTTGAGGTTAAGGCTATTAAGGAACAGATTAATTATGAACAGTACAAGGCAAGCGTACCTTCTGTTAATCCTTCCGATACAGCTCTCAATTATAATTTGAAGATTGAAGGTGAGGATTCCGTAGTTCGT
>JAZUJC010000259.1:0-6500 GCA_045642625.1 Lachnospiraceae bacterium | reverse complement strand
ACAGCCTTCACACTGTTAATGCTCATTGTAAGCGCCCTGTCCATCATTCCGATTCTTACGGAAAGCAGTTTATCACTTACGCTTTTCACCCTTTCCGACAGCCTGCCCGTAACTCTTCATTCGGACGGAGTCGGTAAGTTTTTTGCTGTATTGATTGCAGTAGTATGGACGCTGGCAGGAGCCTATTCTTTTGAATATATGGCTCACGAAGAACACCTTAACCGTTTTTACGGTTTTTATGTAAGCACCATGGGCGTGTTGTTTGCCCTTTGCTTCTCAGGCACCATCGTTACCTACTATATGTTCTACGAAATGATGAGCCTTTTGTCCGTGCCTTTGGTAATGCACACTATGTCAAAAGAAGCTGTGGCAGCCGGCGTTAAATTCCTTATTTACTCCGTTGTGGGTGCATCTTTGGTGCTGCTTGGGGTTTTCCTGGTATCTCCCTTCGTAAACAGTTTTTCTTTTGCACCTGCAGGGGTAATAAATGCTGATGCCGTCAAAGGTCATGAAACCAGAGTATTGGTTGCTTCCATGCTTATGATTGTGGGCTTTGGCACCAAGGCAGGTATGTTCCCGCTTCACGGCTGGCTTCCCACCGCCCATCCCGCCGCTCCTTCACCGGCTTCGGCGGTTTTGTCCGGTATTATCACAAAAACCGGTGTTTTAGGTATGATTCGACTTTTGTTCTTCTTTATTGGTAAAAGAACCCTGGAAGGCACATGGGTACAGACCGCATTTATGAGCCTTACTCTCTTTACAATATTTATGGGATCTTTACTGGCCTTTAAAGAAAAGCTGTTTAAAAAGCGCCTGGCTTACTCGTCGGTTTCCCAGGTCAGCTACATTTTGTTTGGCCTTTCAACCCTTCATCCCATAGGAGTAATCGGTGCAATGCTCCATATTGCCGCCCATTCTCTTATAAAAGATACCCTGTTTATGTCAGCCGGAGCCATTATATTAAAAACAGGCAAAACAAAGGTTTCGGAGCTTAAAGGTATAGGCAAGCAGATGCCCGCCGTTATGTGGTGTTTCACCCTGACAAGCGTGGGCCTTATCGGTATCCCTCCCTGCCTCGGCTTTGTATCCAAATGGTATCTGGCTCAGGGGGCACTCAGCCTTTCAAGCGTAAGCCCGCTGTTTAATTACCTGGCTCCCGCCATATTGCTTATATCGGCGCTGCTTACGGCAGGATACCTGCTTCCCATCAGTATTAACGGGTTCTTCCCCGGTCGCGACGAAGAAGGTAAGCTTCTTTTCTTTGAAAAATGTGAGCCTACATTTGTAATGCTGATTCCCATGGCAATTTTAACTGCCCTTTCGATTGTAATTGGTATGTTCCCCGGTTCAATTGTTGATTTCATCACCGGGCTGATGATAGGAGGTTGATAGAAAATGTACATCTGTATAGCTATATTGCTTCCTTTGCTGGGCGGTGCACTGCTTCCGCTGTTTAAATTCAAAACCGTAAAATCCCGTGGTTTTTATGTTGAGGCCATCGTAATACTTACCGGTATCCTGTGCTGGTATATGATTATAAATCGTAGTGATCATATATATAATCTGTACACAATTATGGATAACCTCACCATCAGCTTCAGGCTTGATGGTATGAGCTGTGTGTTTTTGGGGCTTGTTTCGTTCCTGTGGCCCCTGGCCTCTCTTTACGGTTTCGAATATATGACCCACGAGGAACGTCCCAATTCGTTTTTTGCTTTTTACACCATGACCTACAGTGTCACAATCGCTGTGGCTACCGCAGCCAACCTGTTTACACTCTATATGTTCTTTGAGTGCTTAACGCTGATAACTCTTCCCCTTGTTACCCACAAGCAGGACGCAGTCAGCAACAGGGCAGGAAGAAAGTATGTTTATTTTTCCATTTCCGGCGCCGCCATGGCCTTTACATCGCTGGTGTTTATTATTTTTTATTCAAGCACCACCAACTTTACTTTAGGCGGTGTACTTGACTCATCACTGATTTCAGGCAACGAAAACCTGTTAAGATGGGCCTACGTGCTTGCCTTTGTCGGCTTTGGTACCAAGGCTGCCGTTCTTCCTATGAGTAAATGGCTTCCGGCTGCTTCCGTAGCTCCCACACCCGTTACAGCCCTTCTCCATGCCGTAGCGGTTGTAAACACAGGTGCTTTTGCCGTTATCCGAGTAACCTATTACTCCTTCGGGGCCGATTTTTTAAGAGGCAGTGTGCAGCACTATGTTGTATTGATTTTGGCCTGCGTAACCATCCTTTACGGCTCCTCCATGGCTGTTAAGGAACAGCATTTCAAAAGAAGACTGGCCTATTCAACAATATCCAACTTAAGCTATATGCTTATGGGTGCAGCTCTTATGACTCCTGCCGGAATGGTGGGCAGTTTAAGCCACCTTGTTTTCCACGGCATTATGAAAATTATGCTTTTCTACTGTGCCGGTGCGGTTTTGGTGCGCACGGAAAAAGAATATGTTCAGGATCTTCGCGGTTTTTCAAAGGTTATGCCCTTTACGGCTGCAATATTTACCCTTGGTTCAATTGCCATGGTAGGTATTCCTCCTTTTTGCGGTTTTATATCCAAATGGAACCTTTTAACCGCTGCAGCGGACTGTGGTCCCTTCATCGCAGGTGTGGCAATCACAACTCTTATTGTATCAGCCATACTGACTGCAATTTATTTGTTCTCGGTAGTTATTGCAATGTATTTTAGACCCCTTAACGCCGAAATGGCCCAGTTTGAGGAGCAAAAGAAGGATCCTTCATGGATGATGAAGCTTCCCTTTGCAATACTGGCGGTAACCGTTATTGTTTTGGGCGTTTACTCAGGCCCTCTGGTTACTTTTTTAAAGGATATAGCCGGTGGATTTTTATTTTAAATCTTCCGTTATATAATCATTTCTTCAAATGTTTTTTACGAGGTTATAAAAATGTTATTACCTATGCTGGCATTCGGTCCCATGCTGATGGCTTTAGTAAGCTACATTGCAGGCCGATTTTCAAAGAAATTAAGAAATATACTGGTGATCATTACCGCAGTTTCAGCCTTTATCGGCTGTCTTTTCCTGTGGAACCATGAAACATCGTTTTCAATCCAACGTTTTTGCGGTATGGGGCTTAATTTAAAGGTAGACGGCTTTAGAAGCCTGTATGCTCTGATTGCAGCTTTTATGTGGATGATGACATCACTGTTCTCACCTGAATATTTTGCCCACTATCATAACCGTAACAGATATTATTTCTTCTATCTGATGACCCTGGGTGCTACACTTGGTGTATTTCTGTCCGATGATTTGTTCACTACACTGATTTTCTTTGAAATCATGTCTCTTACCAGCTACACCTGGGTTGCTCACGAAGAAACCGAGGGTGCAATGAAAGCAGCCGGAACCTATTTAACCGTGGCTGTTATCGGTGGTATGACAACCCTTATGGGGCTTTTCATGCTCTACAGTGAGATCGGAACTCTTTCTTTTGACGGCCTGGCATTGGTGCTTCACGGCAAATCGCCTTCTACAACAATAATTATTGCTGCCTGGCTTACACTTTTTGGATTTGCAGCCAAGGCCGGTCTGTTTCCGCTTCATATCTGGCTTCCCAAGGCTCATCCGGTAGCTCCTGCTCCCGCCTCAGCCCTTTTGTCAGGTATCCTTACCAAGAGTGGTGTGTTCGGTCTGTTGGTGGTTGCTTCCAGGATAATGCCCGGCAATGCTTCTTTTGCCAATATGCTGCTGGCATTTGCAGTCATCACCATGTTTGTTGGTGCTGTGCTGGCTTTGTTCTCTGTAGATTTAAAAAGAACACTGGCCTGCTCCTCCATGAGTCAGATTGGCTTTATCACCGTAGGTATTTCCTTTATGATGCTCCTTGGTGAGGAAGGCAGCCTTGCAGCCTACGGAAGCATTCTCCACATGGTTAACCATTCTCTCATTAAGCTGTGCCTGTTTATGTGTGCCGGCGTGGTGTATATGAACCTGCATAAGCTGAATTTAAATGATATTAAGGGCTTTGGCCGCAAAAAGCCGGTTCTTCACATAAGCTTTTTGCTGGGTGCCCTCTCCATCGGATGTATTCCTCCTATCGGAAGCGGCTTCAACAGTAAGAGCCTTATCCACGAAGGCATCCTCGAATACATTGAGCTTCTTAAAGAGCAGGGGGCTTCTTTTGGCATATACAAATTTGTGGAAATTCTTTTCCTTATTAGCGGTGGCCTTACCATTGCCTACATGACCAAGCTTTATATTTGCTTATTCTGGCAAAAGAATGATTCCCGTCAGGCTGAATTTGATTCCATGAAAAATTACATCAACCCGATTTCGGCCGCATGTATTCTTTTAAGCGGAGCCATTCTTCCGGTGCTCGGACTCTTCGGAAGCCGCTTTATGACACCCCTGGCAGCCCGCTCCATGGAATTTCTTAAGCTTGAGCCCCTTGAGCATGCAATTCATTATTTCTCCATGGAAAACCTCATCGGAGGCTTTGAAAGTATAGCAATCGGGGCTGTTGTCTTCTTACTTGTTGTATGGCTGTTGCTTTCAAGAAAAACAGAACACGGTCGGGAATATATTGACAGATGGCCCGGAAAGCTTGATTTCGAAACTGTTGTTTACCGTTCAAAGCTTATTATAAAGGTTATTCCCGGTATTATTACCGCTATAGTACGTTTTATCGGCGAGCTGCCCGAGAAGCTGGTGCTTGGCCTTAAGAACACCATTTTCAGACACCTTCACAACAAAAAGGCTATCCCTGTCGGAAACAGGGTAACCTACGGCCTCGGCAACCTGTTAAACAGCTGTGCCCGCTTTATCAACAAGGTCTCTCACGGCAAAACAAAGTTTAGGACCGATAATGAATTTGTCCTTGCCGCCCTGCTAAAAGAGCTTGTAAGCGGTACCAACCAGATCGGTCGAAGCGTTTCTTTCGGACTGCTTCTTTTGTGCGGCGGTTTATATGCTACCTGTATATACCTGCTTTTCTTCAGGTAATATAATCATCAGGTTATTTTGTTTATAGTTTCTTTACTTGTTTGAAGCTTAAAATTCTAATATAATTTGGATAACCTGATATTTTCTTTTTACAGGAAACATAGATTTTGTGAGGTATACATGTCAGACGATTACGAATCAATTTGCTTTATGTGCATGCGCCCTGAAAGCAAATGCAATGGAATGATTAAATTAGGTGCCAATATGACAGTATGTAACGACTGTCTCCAAAGAACATTGGATATGGCCCAAAATATGGATATAGATCCCAATATGTTCGGAGGAATGCCCAACCCCTTCATGAATCCCATGATGTTTGGCCAGGGTAATCCTTTCAATATGGGTAATCCTGCCAACGGCCAAAACAGCAAGGACAGCGACGATGAAGATGCCGATGACAGCGAATCCACTGTTGAATCAGAAGAGGCTTCAGAATCTTCCGAGGCTTCAAATGCAGTGGACGGCAAAAAAGACACTAAGGCTCCGGAAGCAGTTTCAGCCACCGATGACAGCGATGACGAAGACAATGATGAAGATGAAGAATCCGGTAAATCCGACAAAAAAACAAATCATCGTGCCAACGGCTACCCCAATGTAAGCTTTATTAACATTAATGATCTTTTGGGCGGAATGCCCGGCCGTCAGGCGCCCAAGAAAAAGAAAAAGCCTTTAAAGCCCATTAATCTTAAAGAGATTCCCGCCCCTCACGAGATAAAGAAAAAGCTGGATGACTACGTTATAGGACAGGAACAGGCCAAAAAGATTATTTCCGTTGCGGTTTATAACCACTATAAACGAGTTGCCACAGGCACAATGGACGAGATAGAAATTGAAAAATCAAATATTCTCATGATAGGTCCCACCGGTTCAGGTAAAACCTATCTTGTTAAGACTCTTGCCAAGCTTCTCGACGTGCCTCTGGCCATCGCAGATGCCACCTCTCTTACCGAGGCAGGTTACATTGGCGATGACATCGAAAGCGTCGTATCCAAGCTTTTGGCAGCAGCCGACAACGATGTAGAGAGAGCTGAACGCGGCATCATCTTCATCGATGAAATTGATAAAATTGCCCGTAAAAAACAGCAAACCTCCCGTGATGTAAGCGGTGAATCCGTTCAGCAGGGTATGCTCAAATTGCTGGAGGGTGCCTCCATTGAGGTTCCCATAGGTGCCAATTCAAAAAATGCCATGGTGCCCCTCGCTACAGTAAATACCCGAAACATTCTTTTCATTTGCGGAGGAGCTTTCCCCGATATCGAGGAGATTATAAAGCAGCGCCTAAACAAGCAGACTTCCATCGGCTACACCGCCGATTTAAAGGATAAATGGGACAAAGAAAAGAATATCCTTTCAAAGGTTACCGTTGAGGATATCAAAAAATTTGGTATGATTCCCGAATTTGTAGGCCGTCTCCCCATCATATGCACCTTAGAAGGCCTTGGAAAGGATATGCTGGTACAAATCCTTAAGGAGCCCAAAAACGCTATCTTAAAACAGTACCAGAAGCTTGTAAACCTGGATGAGAA
>JAZUJC010000258.1:0-6182 GCA_045642625.1 Lachnospiraceae bacterium | reverse complement strand
ACAAACAAATATACCAGCATCATAAATCCGGCGTTTTCCAAGGCTCCCAAAAGAGAAATTCTATTTAGGAATCGATAAATAAATACCATTCCCTTGTCAATAATCTCAAAAAATCCGGTGGGAGTCAGAAAATCATCATGGAGTGTTTCGTACCTGATTTCAGCCGACACAACCGGGTCATACCAGCCATAGGTGTGCACCAAAACAGCCTCCGTATATATTCCGGGATGCTTAAAAAACAGTTTAATCCACACCTTTATGAAATTCATAAATTCCGAATTGGTACAGTCATTGTTGAATTTGACCTTAATATGATCGGAAAGAGCCGGATTATATCGGCCCAGCGACCTGTCAAGAGGTCCAAGCACCGCCTCCAGGGCTTCACGCTCCGAATCGGAAAAATCATCCGGGAACTGGCTGTAGTATCTTCCAAGTGTCTGAAAAGGCAGCGAAAGCATGTCGGCCTTTCCTGTTTTTTCGGCGTTTAACGCAGCCGCCAGTATCGAATTAATAATCGTCGCAAATACCGCAGCTCCCATAAAGAGTCCCAACAAAGAGCGAAGGCGTTCCTTAACCGTATACTGCTTAAACCAGGCAATCCACGCCACCGCACCGGTAATTGCTATCATATAAAGGCCGTTGTTTCTAAGGAGTATTGTCATTATCTGCACTGCAATAAAGCCAAACAAAAACTTCGGATTGTTTATGCGCTTTTTGTCGTCGATAAGCAGCGTAAACATCACCACATAAAGCAACACAAAGCCCATAAAGGGAACATCCTTTATGGCGGTACTGGCAATATTTGTATAAACAGGGGTAACGATATAGATAAGCAGAACAGTCCACACTCCTGCCTTGCAAAGCTTTTTGTTTACAAGGGCCCATATGGTGGCCGCCAGACCCATGGCCAAAGCAGCTGACTGAGCCAGAGTATAAAGAAACAAGCCTATTGCCTTGGAATGAAACAAAACATCGCCAAATTTTACAAAACCGCCGGTTATCAGTGTCGAGAACAGGGGATGATGCTGACTCCACTCCATTTCACCGTACACCTGATAAATCTGGCCAATGGTATCGGCATTTAAGTTGCCGGGGTAGCACACAATATCCACCAGAGCATACACACCGAAAAGAATCAGAAAGGCTTTTAAAAATGGCCTGTTTGTAAAAAAATGAGGTTCATCGGCTACGAAGTTTTTTTTTTGAAGATTTTCCCTTAAAAAGTTGAGTGAAAAAAGTGCGAAAATGTAAAAGCCCGCCACAATAAGCAGGGTCTTAATAACATTGACAACGCTGCCAAACAGATAAGTTACATTGCCAAAATCCCTTATGCACTGGCCTATGGGGAGCAATACCGCAATCAGCAATGACAACAGTCTCATTTTGCCCACATTCACATCTTTCATAAAGACATAGAACACTCCGCACACAAACCAGCAAAGCAGAAAAACAAAATCGTAGTGTCCCAACAGTTCAAATATATTATCAAGAATCCAGGCACCGGTCTCCTCGTACCACACGCGCTGAATCGGGTAGCTTACAGCAATTCTTAATGCATATGCAGTTAAAAAACCGGCCCACACCGGAAAAATTTTCCTGTTCACAGTATGTTAATTACTCCTAATCGTTAATACATTGCCATAGCAATCTTACACCAAAGCGGTTTCATTATCAATAAAACCAACCGCTCAAAAGCTTATAAAAAGCTTCTTAATTGATTAATTTTTTATTTATTATGAGGGGCATAAACCGTAAATTTATCATTGGTAAATTCCGGCTCATAATTATATAAAGACATGAAATCGGCCAGCAGCTTCGCCTTATCGGAATATTGCCAAACCTCTTCATTTAATGGATTACCGCCGGAAAACCAGTTGTTGGTAATTACAGTGGGGAGAGCAAAATCCGAATTTCCTGTTTCATCATACTTTTGGCTTATTCCTGACAGTTCATTTTTAAAGCATTCTGCAGGATAGCTTGTCAAATCCGGCCAGCCCGTAGATATGGCCGAAGGCATTTTAAAGGCAAACCCCATAAGGGGAATATCGCCCCAGGTAATGACCTGTCTGCCCCTGTAGCCGGCAGCTTCGATGTAAGTATCTGCGCCACCTATGATATCCACCATCCCCGGGAGCACCTTTGTTTTTCTTAATACCCCGTCATCAATTGAAGCGGTAAGCTCGTGATTCGGTGCACTTGCATAGCAAAAGGTTTTATAAAACATTGCCGACTGAAATACCGATACGAAAAGCAGCAAAAATACCACAACATTAACAGGCTTTACCAAATCGGATTCTTTTTCCTTGCCAATCAGCTTCCAAAGCACGCCAAGGCCCATGGGCAAAATAACAAACAGGAAATTTTGATAGGCAAGATTTCCCGTGTTGGTGCCCAGCGGAATAATAAATACAAGGCACAAAATTGTTACCGATATAAAGATATTTTCTTTTTTGCAAAGAGATACAACCGCTACAGCAAACACTCCAAGCACCAGCAAAAGAACAAACACTTCCACCGATAAATAGGAGCTGTAATCATGAAATGTGAAAGCCGACCAGTAACTCATATACCTTAAGATTACGAATACAAGCCCTGCAGTCACCACCGAAGCCATTACATTTATCCAGATATTCCAGTTATATTTTTTTGAAATCACGGTAACAATTACCGACATTATTGTCACTAATGCAAGCAGCAAAATCCACTTTCCGAAACGTACAATCTCATTAGGGAGTGTCATCAGCATATCGGTATATGAATATCCGTAATCGGCGTTGCTTAATGACGAAAGGGTGCCGAACATTTTAAACAGTGCACTAAAGCCGTGGGTAATGCCTGTCATTATATATACCGAGAAAACACCGATTCCAAATCCGCCTACGCAAAGGCCAATACGCCTATAAAGCTTCTTACCTTCTTTTATCCCGCATACAACAACGGGAACAATCAAAATCGCTGCCGTAAGATTTGAAAATCTCACAAACACATTGGCGCCAAGCAGGATTCCCGCAATCAGGAAATTCCTTTCTTTTGCCTTATCGTACCCCTCCAGCAAAAGAATGATTGCCACCGCCGTCAGCAAATATGACAGATAGTTATACAAAACCACAAAAGGACACCAGGTCATGAAAACCGAAATAAGCAGTCCAACAAACACGGGGAGAGTATCAAAATACCGGGTCAGCTTCACAAAAAGCAAAACGACCAGTGCCGATGTAATGAGTGTGCAGTACACCCTAATGCCAATCAGTGTGTTTCCGTAGGGGAGCTTTGAGAAAATAAACCCGACAAAATTAGCAAGATAAGTGGATAAAGACCAAAAGCCTCTCCTGTCGGCAAAATTTAAGAAGTTGGAAATCGAATACCCGGTATCCGTAAAATCAACACCAAAAGAAGCTCTGTATAACGGAACCAGAGCAAGTATTATTAAATCCAAAAAATATGCGGTTTTGCTTATTTTCCTATTGTTCATACTAAAATAAATGATAGAATACTATGTTGAAAAAAGCAAATCCTTTGGCGGAGCGACAATATATGAAAAATATAAAAGGAATGCTGATGGTTATTTTGGCGGGAGCCTGCTGGGGAATCATCAGTTTAATGGTAAAACCCCTGGATTCCCTTGGGTTAAGACCTCTTGACATAAGTACAACCCGAACAGTTTTTGCTGCCCTTCTTCTATTTTTGTTTTTGATTGTGGCAGACAGAAAAGCCCTGAAAATCCGGTTTAAAGATTTATGGATGTTTGTGGGTACCGGAATACTCAGTTTAACATTCTTTTCACTGTGCTATTTCTATACAATCGTACACTCCGGTGCCGCCATTGCAGTGGTTCTTTTGTACACCTCTCCGGTATTTGTAATGCTTATGAGCGCTGTAGTATTTAAAGAAAAGATGACGCTTAGAAAAATACTGTGCCTGATTATCACTCTTTGCGGTTGTATCCTTGTGGCAGGCCTTATCGGAAGCGATGACGCACTATCCCTGGGCGCAATAATTGTGGGGTTGGGTGCCGGGCTTGGCTATGCTCTGTACTCAATTTTTGCTACCTTCGCCACCCGAAAATACAGCAGCATCACCGTTACTTTTTACACCTTTGTCTTTGCGGGACTGGCTCTGACAATTATTGCCAACCCCGTAAAAGTAGCCGGCACAATTAACATTAATACCCTTCCGTATATGGTTGGCGTCGCCCTTATAAGCACCGTAATTCCTTATCTTGCGTACACCTACGGACTTACCCGTATGGAAGCCGGCAAGGCCGCAGTAATAGTAACGGTTGAACCCCTGGTGGGCTGCATTGTGGGAATATTTGTGTGGAAAGAACCGGTTACTGCATATAAAATAATAGGTATACTAATGATTTTCATTTCAATTGTTGTATTAAGCCTTCCGGCAAAAGAGGATAAATAATGCGTATTTGGGCAAAAGAATTTAAAGATAACCGAATGATCGGCGATATTACCGTGGAAGATTTTTCCTCAGAAACCAGGACACATAAGGTTTTCAACGCAATCGACAAGATTTGCCTTGAATTTGACCTAAGCAAGCCTATATGGCTTGATTCAAACATTACCGAGTTTAAGCGTTCAGCCAAGGTTCGCTTTTACAAAGAAAATTTTATCGATTCGGTCCCCTTTGATTATCTTGAGGTCCACGTAATTGAGGACGATTACCAATAAAACAATGACATTTTGCGGCAAATCGTATATTCTATTTGTGTCACATCCGTAACATCAGCGGCTAAGGCCGATGGGTTAAATACAATCGGATATGAAATACAGGTTTATGATGTTTAAATTTGAGAAAAAATTTCTGGAATTTATAGAAAAAAATATATTCTATGTGGTACTGGCTGCCGCCTTTATTGCAGGTATTGTCATAAGGCTTGCCGTCAGAAACTTCGTGAGCGAGGATGCCTATAACTATCTGCTTGAGTGGTACGGCGAAATAAAGGCTTCCGGCGGGCTTAAGGCTTTAGACCATCAGGTAGGCAATTATAATGTGCTCTACCAGACCCTGATTGCCATTTTTACTTACCTTCCGGTTCCTGCGCTGTTTGCCTACAAGGGACTCAGCATTGTCTTCGATTTACTGCTTGCCTGCCTTGTAAGCTATATTCTTTTTAAAGAGTCAAAAGAAAACAATGTTATTAAGGGTGTTATCGGTTTTTCGCTTATCTGGCTCTCCCCGGTGGTTTTCTTTAATTCCTCCCTTTGGGCCCAGTGCGATTCAATCTTTGTTTTCTGGGTAGTGCTGGCACTCTATCTTTTGTACAAAGAAAAAAATGTTTCCTCGTTCATTATTTTAGGTGTTGCTCTTTCCTTTAAGCTTCAGGCAGTGTTTATTTTGCCCTTCTTTTTGTTCGTATATTTTTACAAAAGAAGCTTTTCAGTCCTGCATTTCCTGATTACCCCCGCCGTTATGTGGGTTTCCACAATCCCGGCCATTATTGCGGGCAGGAGCCTTTTTACCGGCTTTACACTTTACTTTTCCCAAACCGACGAGTACGGCTGCGTAATAATGAACTATCCAAGCTTTACACATGCTTTCGCCTACGATTATATGCAGGAAAATTACGGATATGCCAAGGCAATCGCATTGACAATTACCGTTTCTGTGCTGGCATTCTGGATGATATATGTGCTTTGGAGCAAAAAACAGTTTAACAATTCATTGTTCCTAAGCTTTGCCCTGCTGCTTACCTTTACGACGGTTTATATGCTCCCCGCCATGCATGACCGCTATGGCTACCTATACGAGATACTGGCTGTCCTTTATATATTTAAAAACAAAAAGTCCATTATTCCCTGTATAGCCCTTAATGTTTTATCGATTATTACCTACTCCAATTTCCTGTTCCACGTAGGTATCGGGGTGCATTACCTTTCACGAATCAATTTCCTGATTTATGCCGTATACTGCTTCCTGTTCATAACCGAATTAAAAGCAGCTCCCGATAAGGAATAGGATTTCAGGCAGAAAGCTACTCCTTACGAATTTATTGTTGTGATATATAAAAATCCCGCACGCCCTGTGATGTGTATCCATATCGGAAACACCCCGTCAGCATGCGGGACTTTTTATATACCCCCCGGTATTTTACTGTGGATTGTATGTGGTAACAATCTTGGCCACGGCTTCTTTTACCGCCTCAGGCCTGCTGTTTGCAATTTCTTTTA
>JAZUJC010000257.1:0-6408 GCA_045642625.1 Lachnospiraceae bacterium | reverse complement strand
AATCAGGCATGTAATATAAGCGATTTTGCGTTCTTTAATGATATAGCATTGTCAAATGTAAAAATGTCCGATAATATTGCACGTCTTGGTGAGGGATGCTTTGCATGTACCATGGGTGTTTCGGGTAATTTGATAAACTTTAAGTTCCCCGATCATATAAGCGGTCCTGTTACGGAAAAACTGCCCGGCGGAACGGTAGAAGACAGAACCCCGATCGGAAACTTTGTTTTGGCAGGCCGTACAAATCTGCAGCATGTAACAATGCCTTCCGATTATGGTAAAAATACTGCAGTAACCCTTCCTTACGGCGTATTCTTTAACGATATTGCATTATTGGATGTAACATTCCCTGATGAAGGCGGTTCCTGCGGATATGTTACCTTCGGAAAATATGAAGAGGGCGGAGAGGTCAAGAGAACTATTTTTGATACCATCCAGACCAAGGATTTCTGTGTATATGGTCCGGAAAAGAACCTTTCCGGAGGTATAGCATCACCCAGACAGTCAACCTGGGGATTAAAGAGTGCACTTGGAAATGATGTTCCTTACATTTATAAGGATTCTGCCGGTAAAGAGCAGGTTGAGATTTCAAATGGTCAGTACATACTGATTATTGATGATAACGGTGTACTTCAGTCTTGTACCTATGCCACACCTGAAATGCGTGATAAGGCTCAGGAAGAGGGTATTGATTTGGTAATTCCCGAAACTGTAGGCGACACGAAGGTAACAGGAATTGCCAGCGGTTGTTTTGCTGATCCTGAATTCCATGGATATATCAAATATTTAACTATTTCTAATAATACAATTTCCGAAATTGCAGACAGCAGTTTTAAAGACTGTTCTATGCTTGAAAGAGTTAATATCGGTAATTCGGTTACCAAAATCGGTGCTTCTGCGTTCGAAAATTGTCCTAAACTGACATATGTTAATTTTGAAACTCCTGCAGGCGGATATTCCTCATTCCCGGTTGAAAATATCGGTGAAAAGGCGTTCAGTACAGGCGCTTCACAGCTTACCTTTGAAGGCGATATTAACGAAGCCTACGGTCCTTTTGTATGGGCAACAGATCCTTCCAACTATGTTAAAGAGTCAGAGGGTACAAGAGTCTGCTACAAGACCGGTGGTCCCGACAATCTGGTTGTTATTGTTGATAACAGGAACAACCTTCCCACACTGCTTGATTATCCTCATTACGAACAGTTAAATGAGCTTTCCGGAACAACAGGAGATAAGACTCCCATTGATATTTCCGGACAACCTACAATGTATGTTGATACCGATCTTATTTCAAGATATGAGCATTTGGGAGAAGAAATTATTGACCCTAATAACGGAGCTGTTATTTATACATATACTCTTTCTCTTGATGAAGAAAGGCTCGTTAATGCAACACTTAATATAAATGTTCCCAGCGGTATTAAATCTATTGATGCCAAGGGTTACATGAATAACACTTCAAAGCTTGCGGAAGGTGTTTCACCTACCACATCAAACTCAAGTAATGTTTCAAAGTATCTTGCAACAGGTGACAACTATGTCACATACAAGAGAGATGGTTTGTTCAACGGCTATTATGGCCCTCATACCGGTTCTGATGGAAATCGAGAATACGAGTCAGGCAATTTATTTGAAAACGTTGATCAGGGTAATGACCGAATTACTTCAGTTAATCTGAATACAGTAGAATACCTTCCCGACTATTGCTTCCAAAGCTGTGAAAGGCTTACAAGCTTAAATCTTGGCGGCTCACTTAAGGAAATGGGAGTTGCTCCTTTTACCGGATGTAACTTACTTAGCTCAGTCGGTAGTAGTACAGAGAATTTTGTATGCTATAACGGTATTGTTTATGCAAAAGAACCGGATGGTTCATATCAGCTGGTTGAAGTACTGTCCGCAAGAGGTAATCTTGTTGGCAGCCAGAAGGTAAGACCCGGCGAAGAAGATCCTTATCTTGGCAGCGTTTCTGAAATCAGAGAAGGTGCCTTTGAAGATTGTGATTATATCACGGGCGTTGATTTAAGAGGTGTTAATCAACTTTCGGAAATTCCCGATAACTGCTTTAAGAACTGCGACAAGTTAAATCAGATTATTCTTCCTGAAAATATTACAGCTATCGGTCATAACGCAATGCTTGGTACCATGAACGGTATTGAAGTAGTTGTTTACGGTCGTGAAGTATATCTGCCTAAGGATGCATTTGGCGGTGCTTCAGAAGATCCTACATCCTATAGAGTTATATCTTACAAAGATTCAGCTGTAAGAAAGGCTGCAAGGGATATTGGTGCAGATGTTTCTGAAGTACTTGATGATACAGTTAAGGTTCAGTTTATAGACTACGACGGTAAAGAACTTTCCAAATTAATATATGTTGTTGTTGGCGGAAGCCTTCAGCTTGAGGATATTCCTGCAGATCCCGTCAGACCCGGTTATAAGTTTAACGGATGGAATAAGCCTTTGACCAACATTACCGAGGATACAATCATTGTTGCAACATATGTGCTTGATGAAAATCCTTCAAATCCCGGTAATCCCTCCGATCCAAGTGGAAATGATCCTTCAAATCCCGGCGGAGATACACCCGGTGGTAACAATACACCCGGTGGCAATAATAATACTCCCGGTAATAATACAGGAGATGGTGGAAACGGAAGTGGTGGCGGAACAATGTACACACTTACCGTAGTAAACGGTAATGGTTCAGGCAGTTATGCAGCCGGTGCTACAGTTATTATTACCTGTACCAATCCTCCTTCGGGACAGACCTTTGACAAGTGGGTTCCTTCTACTGACGATTTGGGTATTGCAAGCGTTACAGTTGCTGCTACAACATTGACAATGCCCAGTCATAATGCAGAGGTTACTGCTACATTTAAGGCAGCAACAGGAAATGGTGGAAGTTCAAATAACAGTGGAACAAACGGTGGAACAAATAATAATAACACCGGTTCAAACGGTAATTCCGGTAATAATGTTATTATTTCAAAACCCGGTATATCCAACACCGGTATTGCTTCTGCAACAGTTAACGGTTCAACCGATAATTATGTAGTAAGAATTACCGAGACTCCTGCAGCTACACAGGCTGTAGAAAAGGCACTTACCAATGAATACGGTAATCTTGACAACATAAGATACAGTGCAATGGATATTAGTCTTTATGACTCAACCGGTTCAACAAAGATAACTGATACAACCGGTCTTAGTATTACTATTACAATTCCGATTCCTGATGCGCTTACATCTTATGCAGGAAACAACAAAGTGGCAGGTGTTGTTAATGAAAGGCTTGATAAGCTTACTCCCAAGTTTACAACTATCGACGGAGTACCTTGTGTAACCTTTACAGCTACTCACTTCTCACCTTATACGGTATATGTGGATACCGGTAATTTATCAGCCGGAACTACATTGGATGAGACACCCAAAACCGGTGATTTCCAGCCGAAATGGTTCCTGTCTATTGGCTTAGCTGCACTTAGTATTGCATTGTTCTTTATGAAGGACAAAAAGCCTGCAAAGAAAGCCGTTAGAATATAAAAGTATGAAGAAAAGTGTTATTCGAAAAATAATCGGAGCATTACTGATTATCTCAGCTCTGGTGGTATATCTTATACCATCAGAGTCTGCCGATGCAGTAACCGCTTCTACAACTGATTTTGAATTAGATGGTTCTACACTGGTTAAATATTCAGGCACGGCTTCCACCGTGTCTGTTCCCAGTACAGTAAAAGTAATCGGTAACGAAGCTTTTTCGGATAATTCTGTTGTTACAAAAATTTCTCTGCCCGATTCGATAGAAGAGATTCGCTATGCGGCATTTTCGGGCTGTAATAATCTTAGTGAAATCTCTATTCCGGACAAGGTGGAATCTATAGGAACGGCTGCATTTTGTAACTGTTCCAGCCTATCAAAGGTTACAATCGGTTCCGGGCTTAAAAAGCTGGGTAACGGTGTGTTTACCGGTTGTGATAATTTGTCTGAAGTTACCTTTAACAATTCACGTTTTATATGTAAAGATTCGGCAATTTACGATAAGGATTATGAAACTCTCTATCAGGTGCTTCCCGGTAAAAAAGAAGCTGCATTTTCTATGCCGAACACAATTACATATATTATGCCCTATTCTTTCTATGGTCTTAAACAGTTGAATTCGGTAACTATTTCGTCAAATATTCAGGAGGTTCCCGCATATTCGTTTTCAAACTGTACCGGTTTATACGATGTGTATATTCCTTATTCGGTAGATTTGATTGATATGAAGGCCTTTGAAAACTGTGTTAATTTGTCTAAAGTTAAAATTCCTGAATCAGTTTCGTATATTCATAACACTGCATTTGACGGATGCCCCCGTTTGGAGTTTGAAGCACCTGAATTTTCTTATGCCATGAAATGGTACAAGTCTATGGACAGAAGTCAGGTCGCTATAATTGATTCGGAAGAAAATGAGACAGAACGTGAAGAATCCGTAAGCGGAAATGATTTACAAGATCCGGTAACAGTTCCGGGTAATGATGATACATCGGAGCCTACCGTTGTTCCCAATACAATTGAAGATATAGCCAATTCCTATGTTTCGGCTGAGGGCCTGATTGGTGAGACTATAGTAGTAGGAAGAAAAGCGGTAGTATTTATTAAGAATAACAGTCAGACCGTTATGGAGGGAAATCAGCATAACAGTAATGATATTACAGTTTCGGATACATCGGCACTGGGGGCAATTATTGATACCTTGCCTGTGGAAACAAACGGAAAAGGTGTATCCCTTCCGAAGTTTGCTGTTATTAACGGAACTATTGCCGGTAAAGCATTTTATGATGATTCGACCCTTACTTCGTATACATTTGATGAGGGGATAACTTCTATTGGAGATTTTTCTTTTGCAAGATCCGCTCTTAAAAGTATAGAGATTCCCAACGGAGTTACCAATATAGGATACGGTGCCTTCTATCATTGTGATGATCTGGCGACGATAACCATACCTAAATCGGTTGTTAATATTGAGCCTGCTGCGTTTGATAAAACCAGAATGATGGAAAACTGGATGACATACGGAAGCGGAGATTATTTCATTTGCGGTGATGGCATTTTGGTAGCTTATCGTGGAAAAGACTCGAAAATTGTGATTCCTGAAGGAGTCAGACAGATTGGCCCGGAAGCTTTCAAGGACCATATGGGAATTACGGAGGTTTCACTTCCGGATACATTGTGGCGTGTTTGTGAGGATGCTTTTAGCGGTTGTACTAATTTAAAAAAAGTAAGCGGTGGTGTTAATCTCTCAGTTATTGAAGACAGAGCCTTCAGCGGATGCCCCTTAGACTGCATCAGAATAGTAGACTCAGTCGATGAAGTTGGAATGGGGGCCTACGATTTTAATGGAAGTACAGCTTCCGACGACACCAGGGCGGTAGTATTTTTAGGTGATAAGCTTCCGAAGCTTTCTTATAATGCTACAACATCAAGGCTTACAAATGAAAACTACAGAAAAGATGCCTTTGAAGGCTGTAAGGTTGCAATAGTAAATTCCGAGGCTGTTGATAGAAACGGTACTGTTCTGGACCGTTCGCTTTCAGGATTTTCGGGGCTGATATGTACCATTTCCGAAGAGAATAATGCTTATTTTAACGGAAAGCTTAATATTATCGATTGTACATTAACTGCAGAAGAAGCTGCACAGTTTACTGTACCGTCATCCATGATTATTTTCGGTAAAGGATATAATTTTGATGATAATCAGCTAAACAGTGTACTTGAGATGGCAGGAAGCGGGGCCTATGAAGACAGTAGTACTCCTTCCGGACAGGTGACTCGATTTACCGGTTCTACCGTAGAATACGAACTGAATATTATTCCCGATTCGGAGCCCGATAAGGATATAGTAGCTGGATATAAATCGATTTATTCGGATACAGTTCCCTCCAATTTATGCACCTACGATATACAGCTAAAAGAAAAAGATAATGAAGTACTGTTGACAAAATTCGGTAAGCAAAAGCTTAACATATTAATGAAGCTTCCGGGAAGAGTGCCTACAGCCAATCTTCATGTAATATGCCTGGATGAAGACAAACAGCTTGAGGATATTCCTTATAAGGTTGTTGATAATAACAATGAACTGTATGTTTCTTTTGACATAGGACATACCGGAAAATACGGTTTATATGCATTTAACTCCGGTGCAGTATCGAAATACAATCTTGATGATACTCCTGATACAGGGGATAAAGTACATCCCAAAACGGTTTTGAGCATTGGCCTGTTGTTGGCCGGAATTGCTTGTATTATAGCGAAAAAGAAGAGCCCCATCACCTAATTGAAGGTTTTGGGGCTTGACTATTGCTCATACAATGTATACAATAATACAAAAACACATTTCAGAAATAAGGGGTTTCTTTAGATTTCGATTAT
>JAZUJC010000256.1:0-4225 GCA_045642625.1 Lachnospiraceae bacterium | reverse complement strand
CCTCTTTGCCTGTGCAACAAGCATATAAAGGCCATCGGCACAAGGTAGTCCAAGCTTCTCAGCCTGCAAAAGAAGGGCTGTCCTGCTGGGATTATAGATAATATCGATAACCCCCCTCAAATTCTTAAATATGGACAAGTCCAGAGGACTTTCACCGTTACCGGGGTACATTCCTACGGGAGTGGTATTTACAATAACGGTTGCATCGGCATTTTTATCGATGTTTTCATAATTGTTTTCACCGGATCTGCTTATAATAAGCGGACTGGCTCCCAATATATTTAATGCCTCAATTACTGCCACGGATGCACCACCGCTTCCAAGCACCAATACTTTCTGACCGGAAACATCAATGCCCGAATATTTTACCAATGCAAGGAAACCATACACATCGGTATTATCTCCGTACAATGTTCCGTCAGGTCTCCTGACAACAGTGTTAACACTTCCGATATGCTTCACAAGATCACTGACCTCGTCTAGGTATTTAACAACAGTTTTCTTGTAGGGAATGGTAACATTAAGCCCTTTAAACTCCTTACCTTCAAAAAGAGCCTGTAAGTCCTCTTCTTCCCTCTCGACTATTTCATACGAATATTCATTTGTGAGCCTTTTATGTATTTCAGGTGAAAAACTATGGCCAAGCTTACGGCCAAGAACTCCGCATCTATCCATTTTATATTACCTCACTGTAGCTTCCAAGATAATTGAAGTTTACACAAACACCGGGAAGGTCTCCCATAAGCTGTAAAAGTTCGGGAGCATATACCTGCTTTTCCAAATCAAAATAGAACATAAATTCAAATTCATGACTGGGAAGGGGACGGCTCTCAAGCTTAATAAGGTTAATATTCAGTGCATAAAACCTTGAAAGCACCTTATAAAGAGCACCGGGCTCATGCGAAAGAATCATCATTATACTTGTTTTGTTGGCACCGGGATAAATCTCCAAATCCTTGGATATACAAATAAATCTTGTATAGTTGTTATCAACATTTTGAACCGATGAAGCAAGATTTTCCAACCCGTAATACTGAACGCATGACTCTGAAGCCAGAGCTGCAATATCCTTTCTTCCGGATTCGGCAACCTTTCTGGCTGCAATGGCAGTATTCTCACAGGGAATAACCTTTACACCCTTTAATGTGGACAAAAACTTTGAACACTGACTTATAGCCTGCTCGTGAGAATAAATCTCTTTGATATCTTCTATCTTTGAGCCCGGAATGGCCAAAAGATTGTGATCGATTTTTAATCTGATACTTTTCGCAATATAAAAGTGATGTTCCTGCATAAGGTCGTACACCTTATTAACAGTACCGGCCACACTGTTTTCAACGGGAATGACACCATATCTGCAAAGACCCTGCTCAATAGCCTGAAATACTGCTTCAAAGTTGTTGAAATACATGATATTGGCATTTCTGAAAAGCTTATCCGCAGCTATCTGTGAATTGGCTCCTGCAATACCCTGACAGGCAACCGAACATCTCTCAGGAAATAGCTTATCGGTATTTATAATGGCGTCTTTGATTTTATCGGTAAGCTCGTTGCCTGTATTGAGAAGCTTATGCTGATAGCTTCTGCTAAGCTCAAAGATCATTTCATAAAGAGTAGGGGTATAATCCTTAACCGTATCCGCGGAATATTCAATAATGCTTTGCATTTTTTCTTTTTCACGTCTTCTGTCAAGAACAGGAAGGTTATTTGCCATTTTATATTCGGCTACACTCTTTGCCACTTCCATTCTTTCTGCAAACAAATCAAGTATCTGTTCATCAATTTTGTCTATTTGTTCACGGCACTGTTTTAAATCCATTATTACTTCCTCTAAATTATATTTTTTGCAAAAGAATAATTAGTCAAACCTCTTTTGCCCCAGTAATGCATCATAAACCGCAATTGCAGCGGCTGCTTCAACAACCGGTACCGCTCTGGGCACTATGCAGGGATCATGGCGCCCCTTTACCACCAGTTCTTTATCTTCACCGGCTGATAAATCAACACTTTCCTGAACCATGGCTATTGATGGAGTAGGCTTAACCGCAACCCTGAAAATCAGCGGCATTGAGTTTGTAATTCCCCCCAGGATACCACCTGCATTGTTGGAAAGGGTCTTTACCTCGCCGTTATCATAGTGATAATAGTCATTATTCTCACTTCCGGTCATATTGGCCACTTCAAAGCCTGCACCGAATTCAATTCCCTTAACAGCAGGGATACCAAATACTATTGATGCAACGCGGTTTTCCATACCATCAAACATTGGATCTCCAAGGCCTACGGGAAGTCCTTTAACAACACATTCGATTATTCCGCCCACCGAGTCGCCTTTTGCCTTATACTCTTCTATAAGAGCCACCATTTTCTCACCCTGAGCGTCATCTACTACAGGAAATGACTTTAAACCAAGTGATTCGGTTAACTGACCGTTGTCGGAAACATTCTTTATGGATTTAATCCTGGCAAATACTTCGATTCCCTTTCTTTCAAGAATCTGCATACAGATACCGCCTGCAATACACAAGGGCGCTGTAAGCCTTCCAGAAAAATGACCGCCGCCGGTATAATCCTGAAAGCCTTTATACTTAACCTCGGCAGTATAATCGGCATGACCGGGACGCGGAACCCTTTTTAATTCGGAATAATCCTGAGAACGTGTGTTGCTGTTTCTTATTATTGCGGAAATAGGAGTTCCGCAGGTATAGTCATTAAACACACCGCTTAAAAACTCAGGCTGATCTGCTTCTTTTCTGGGGGTCGAATAGGAATTGTTCCCCGGTGCCCTTCTGGCCATAAAAGAACCCAGTTTGTCATAATCAATCTTTTCCCCTGCCGGAACCCCTTCAAGAGTCATTCCGATTGCAGGCGAATGGGACTGTCCAAATATTGTTAATCGGATATTTTCTCCGTAACTACTGCTCATTAACTACCTCCAGAGATTCTAAATCTCTCCAAAACCTGGGATAAGATTTGGCAATACAATCTGAACCCAGAACATTTATCTCTCCTGATGAACCACAGGCTGCTACTGCAGATGCCATGGCAATACGATGGTCATTTACCGAATCCACCATTCCGCCTGACAGCGAGGGCACTCCCTCTATTATAATCCCATCTTCGGTTTCTGTAACCCTTCCGCCAACATTATTTATCATATTTGCGGTGGAAGTTAATCTGTCAGATTCTTTAAATCTAAGCCTTGCCGCATTTACAATATTAGTGGTACCTTCTGCAACAGAAGCCAGTGCACTTATTGTAGGTACCAGATCTGGGATTTCCGAAGCATCTATTGTCTGTCCGGTCAGCTTCCCTGCTTTTACTGTTATAAGGTCTTCGTCTATTGTAATATCAGCCCCAAAACCCTTTAAAATGTCAATAATCTTTTTATCTCCCTGCTTTGAATCAAGATTCATGGCATTCATCTTAATTCCTTCGTGAGAAAGAGCTCCCATACACAAAAAGAAAGCTGCGTTTGACCAGTCACTTTCCACTACGGAATGTGAAGGTGCAACATAACTTTGATTACCTGCAATTTTGTAGTTGGGTCCTTCTTTTTCAAGACATACACCCATGGACATAATAATATCCTCAGTCATTTCTATATAGCTTTTTGACTCAATATTCCTGGTAACCTCAAGATATGAATCACCGTCAATCATTGGAAGTGCAAACAAAAGCCCTGAAATGAACTGAGAAGAAATGTTTCCGGGAATTGTATAATGTCCTGCCTGAAGCTTTCCCTGACAGTACAGCAAATCACCGTCTTTTGTAAATTTCATGCCATGCCTGCCAAGTTCATCCAAAAGATCATCAAGCGGTCTGCTTGACAGCCTGCCCTCCATATGAAAAACACCGTTAATTCCAAGGGCACCTACAACAGGTATCAAAAACCTTAGCGTCGAACCGCTTTCACCGCAAAACAGGTGGCTAAGCTCTTTGGAATCACCGACCGGAATATTTCCACGGGCAATAGGGCTTACTGATATAATATTATTGCGCCCGATATTAATCTCTGCGCCCAAGGCCTCCATACACTCCGCTGTAGCCTGTATATCCTTAGAAATGCCGTAGCAGTCAATAGTTGAATTTTCTCCTGCCAGCGCCGCACATATAAGCAGTCTGTGGGCATATGACTTGGAGGAGGGAATTCTGACCGCTCCGTTTCTTTTTCCTGGTTTAATAATATAATTATCCATCAATTTCTTCCTTAATCCGTCTGCCC
>JAZUJC010000255.1:0-3052 GCA_045642625.1 Lachnospiraceae bacterium | reverse complement strand
CAGAGTCTATGACTATTACGGTGCAATAAGCTATATTGAGTCATATGATGTTTTTGAAATACTTAACACCTATGCAATAATGGGAGTCAGACCCCATACTATTGAGATGACCTCGGAGATTCTTAACGTTCAGGGTGATTATTTCGGTGTAAAATACGGCCCTGAGTTTAATGAGATTAAAGATATAAATGAATATGACGGTATATATGCAGGCTTTTCGATGGATGCAGCCGGCTATGTATCTGTCTGGTACGGTAACGGTGAGGTTTCTTTTGCCGATTATGCCATGCCCATTGGCCATTACGCTGATGCGCTTTCAATAGTTGAGACCGGCGGTTTGTGGGAAATCAGTGCCATAAGCCAGGATATGTATCGTGAATATAAGATTTATGCTATGCCCGACGGCACTGTCAAGGTGGTGGTTTTTGACAGCCACATGTCTATGGGAGCAGGCAAGGAAACCTTTATTTTTGAAAGGGATGATCACTAAAATGATACAGCTTGAGTCCCCGTATTTTGATCCTGAGCAGATAATGGAAAGCGGGCAGTGTTTTCGCTGGCAAAAGAAGGATAACGGTGTTTACTGTTTAGTTGCATTCGGCAGATACCTTGAAATGACCAAGGCAGGAAATATTACCACCTTCTATTGTGATGAAAAGGAATGGAACGGGCTTTGGAAAACGTATTTTGACATAGACAGGGATTACGATGCAATTTCACAAAAAATTGCAGGTTCCGGGGATGCTCATTTAAAAGAGGCCTTTGCCATCGGGCAGGGCATCCGTATTCTCAAGCAGGACTTATGGGAAATGATTGTAAGCTTTATGATTTCCCAAAACAACAATATCCCGAGGATTCGCGGAAGTATAGAAGCACTGTGCGAAAGGGCGGGGATTAAGTGTGACTCCGGGGACAAAATGTCGGGCGGAAATGCCGATGTATCTTTACGGCCCTTGTACGCTTTTCCGGGGCCCGGTGATCTGGATACAGGAGTGTTTGATGACAAGTCCCTGGGGCTTGGCTACAGAGCACCGTTTTTGGCGGAAATGTTTTCTTTTGCAAAAGAAAATCCCGGTTGGATTGATAATCTGCGGGAAATGAACTATGAACAGGCGATGGATGCACTGATTGCCAGAAAGGGTATCGGTCCAAAGGTGGCCAACTGCATTTGCCTTTTCGGTCTTGGACATGTGGATGCCTTCCCTATTGATACTCATGTTAAGCAGCTGCTTGCCAGATATTATCCGGGCGGATTTGATTTCAAAAGTTTTGAAGGGGTTGCAGGTATAATACAGCAATACCTGTTTTATTACGAATTAAAGAATAAATAGTGTGACCGGGTTCTTAAGTGAGTTCAAATAGCTTAAGAACTCGTTTTTTTTGTATGATTAATTGTGCAGTTTATTCATTGTAAGGTGATTTGACTGAGAGTAAAATAACCGGGAAAAATGTAAAATTTCTATAAACAATTATGGAGAAAACAAGATGAGTTACTTAAAACCAAAGTTATTTTCGGTAATGAAGACTTATTCAAAGGAACAGTTTGTTAGAGACATCGTTTCCGGTATTATTGTTGCAATCATTGCATTGCCTTTATCAATCGCACTTGCAATCGCATCAGGCGTGGGCCCCGAAAGAGGTATTTATACAGCTATCGTAGGCGGCTTTGTGATTTCTTTCTTAGGCGGAAGCCGAGTTCAGATTTCAGGTCCTACCGCAGCCTTCGCAACCACCATTGCAGGCATTGTACTGACGAAGGGTATGGATGCACTGATTATGGCTACAATTATGGCCGGTGTAATTCTTATACTAATGGGTGTATTTAAGCTTGGTACACTTATTAAGTTTATTCCCTTTACTATTACAACAGGCTTTACAGCCGGTATTGCGGTGACGCTTTTAATCGGTCAGATAAAGGATTTCCTGGGCCTTACTCTTAACAATACAGAACCCCTTATAGAGGCTATGGAAAAACTTGAGTATGATATAAAGTGTATCAATACTTTTAAGTGGGAAGCTTTTGTGGTGGGCCTTGTGAGCTTACTTATCCTTATTGTATGGCCTATGATTAAGCGTCCCAAGTTTTTGGGCAAAATTCCCCCTTCACTTATTGCGGTAATTGTGGGCATTCTGATGGTTAAATTTGTATTTACCGATGTGGCAACAATCGGAACCGCATTTGGAGGAATTTCCAGCGATCTTCCCAAATTCGTTTTCTTAAACAATCCTGCACCTAAGCTTTCTTTTGCACTGGCAAAAGAAATGCTTCCCAGTGCATTTACAATCGCCATTCTGGCAGCTATTGAGTCTTTGCTTTCATGTGTTGTCTCCGATACAATGATTAATTCGAGACACAATTCAAATGCAGAGCTGGTAGCTCAGGGTGCCGGAAACATCGCCAGCATTCTTTTTGGCGGTATTCCTGCTACAGGCGCTATTGCAAGAACCGCTGCAAACGTTAAAAACGGCGGTCGTACTCCTATTTCCGGTATGGTTCACAGCTTAACACTTTTGCTTATCCTTGTAGTGTTAATGCCCTATGCTGCGATGATTCCCATGCCTACTATTGCGGCAATTCTGTTTATGGTTGCTTACAACATGAGCGGATGGAGAACCTTCGTAAACCTTTGCAAGTCGGCTCCTGTTGCGGACATCGTTGTTCTTTTTGCAACCTTTATTCTTACTGTAGTATTTGACCTTGTTGTAGCTATTGAAATCGGTATGTTACTTGCCTGCGTTCTCTTTATCAAGAGTATGTCCGAACAGACTCTTGTTAAGGGCTGGAAGCTTGTAAACGATGAAAACGACCCCGATTCGATTTCGCTTCGTAAGGTACCTGACAATACAATGGTTTATGAGGTTTCAGGTCCCATGTTCTTTGGCGCTGCCGACAAGATTCTTGGCATAACCGTTGCCGAGGAAATGGACAACCTTATCCTTCGTATGAGAAGTGTTAATGCAATCGATTACACAGCAATAAATGCCTTAACAACTCTTCAGGCAAGCTGTGCAAAGAACGGTGTAAGGCTTATTCTTTCTCATGTAAATGAAC
>JAZUJC010000254.1:0-3218 GCA_045642625.1 Lachnospiraceae bacterium | reverse complement strand
AACGGCACTGACAATTATATTCGGTGACCGGAGTACCAGGGGAAACATTCGATGGGTAATAGGTATCCTTTACTGTTTTGCCTATTTCTTTGTGTGCCTGCTTATTGCGCTGAAGCTGGATGCTGATTTGAATGCCCTGTGCAGGCTGTTTGGTATTTTTACCGCTGCTTTCCTTGCAGGCTCAATTCCGGTAGTAATATTCGGTTTTTCACGAAATAAGGTCAGGGTACTTCATTATGACAATAAAATATTGAGCTGGCTTATTCCGGCTGTCTGCCTTGGAGTTTTTTCAATCGTTTTTCTTAAGCCTGATTTTTCAAATGATATAACGGTTGAGACGGTAAGGACTACTTTATACAGCAACAGACTGTACGAGTATTCATCATTATTGGGCACCAAAATGGAAGCGGGACTGCCTATTTTTAACAAGATAGAAATAATGCCAATGCTTTACGCCTGTCTCGGCAGGATGTTCAGGGTGGACCCCCTGTACATTATAAGGTTTATTGCTCCGGTTGTTTCTTACGTATCCAATTTGTTTGTAACATGGGAAATCGCCACTATTCTTGTTAAGGATAAGCACAAGAACCTGTATATGATTTTCCATTTGCTGATACTGATTGCCGGCACATATCTGCCCGCCAATGCCATTCCCGTTACAATGGGACAGCCACTTCTCAGGCAGGGCTATTCGGGCTACGCTTTTTGCTATGGTGTGCTGGTTCCGGCTATGGTACTGGCATTGCTTCAGAAAAGATATTTTCTGTCCGTTCTTTTCCTGGTTCCGTTTTTGGGCCTTGTTAAGCTGGACAGACTGTTCTTTTCGTTTAAAGAATTTTTCACAAGCTACAATGTGGTTAATTCGGCCGGTAAATTGCTGACTCTGTACTTTGTGGGGGTTATCTGGTGGCTTATAAGGCGCAAGAATAAAGTTAAGATACCTCGGGGAGCGTTTTTGTCGGGGGCTACGCTTGCCTGTGTTACCTTCACGGATATGTATGATTATTTCGGTGAAAAGAAAACCTTCCCCGTATTTGCTGGAGTTGTGATTATGGGCTGCTGTTCCTTTTTCCCGTTTAAGGGCGCGGAATTTGTTGTGGAACATAAATCCATAAGCGGACAGTATTTTGATTTTGACGGCCTTTTGGCGGAGGGCGATGACAATATCGTGTTATGGGCTCCCAATGAGGTGATGGATGCTGCCCGCAGGGAAAATCCACGGATTCTGCCCGTATACGGAAGGGACATGTACAATAAGCTTTTGGCCGGATCCAATTACGAAGCATACGATGAAGAGCAGGAGTTTTTGTGTTATGCCATAGAAGTTTTATCAAAGCATGCCTATGACGATGAATATCTGGAAATAACGCTTAAATACGATTTGGAAGAAAACCGTACTATAAGTGATGTGGATGTGATTGTATTAAAGACTGCCACACAGTCTGAGATGATAAATAAAGTATTTTATGACAAGGGTTTTTCTTTTGACAGAGAATACAAGGAATATACAATATTGAGACGCGGTGACAGTGAATAATGGGTGAACTGATATCAATTATTGTACCTGTGTACAATGCAGAAAAATATATAAAGCAGACTATAGATTCGGTGGTGGCTCAGGATTACCGGGACTGGGAGCTTCTACTGGTAAATGACTGTTCCGGGGATGGTTCGGCAGAGATTATCAGCGCCTATGAAGATTCCAGGGTTAAGCTTATTAACCAGCCTGAAAATAGGGGCGCATACGCAGCCAGAAACAGAGGACTCGAATGTGCGGCGGGAAGGTATATTGCTTTTCTCGATGCGGATGATTTGTGGGTGCCCTGCAAACTGTCTCATCAAATGGCATTTATGAAGGAGCACAATGTCGGTTTTTCATTTACGGGTTATGAGTTTGCCGATGAAAACGGTGTCGGCAATAAAAGTATTGTTAAGGTGCCCCTTACCCTTCCTTACAAAAAAGCACTTCACAATACCACAATTTTTACCTCTACGGTGTTGATTAACCGGGATATTGTTGCGGATGAGCTTATTGTTATGCCCAATATTAAAAGCGAAGATACTGCGACCTGGTGGAACATAATGCGGGGAGGTCATACGGCATATGGCCTTAACGAGAATCTGGTTAAATACCGAAGAACTACGGGAACTCTCTCGGCCAATAAATTTGCGGCGCAAAAAAGAATTTGGAACCTGCTTAGAAAGAACGCGGGACTGAATGTTTTTGCGGCTTCCTGGCACTTCTGCCTTTGGGCTTTTCTGGCCGTATGGCGCCGTATCAATAAATCGAAATAAGAAACGGTGTCCGGCCGGTTATTACAGAAAATGATTATGGAATCGAGGATAATTGTTTGAAAAAAACAGAATCAATTAAAAGAACTACACAACTTTTACTCAGCTTAATCAATTTGGGTGTACAGATAGAAATATTTGCATACTGCTATTACAGCTTTTACAGTACCTGGATGCAGATTCAGTTCTGGATAAAGGGTCACTTGCTGTTTGTGTTTATTTACGCTGTTTTGATATTTGCTTTCTCAAATATGTACGGAGCTCTTCGAATAGGCTATCAAAAGAGTGTGGATATCATAATATCCCAGTTTATGGGCACGATAATTGCCAATGTTATTACATATTTCCAGCTGTCTCTTTTGTGCCTTCAGCTTATGAATGTTGTTTATTACATACCCATGACGATAATTCAGCTAACCTGGGCTGCCATATGGACAATTGTATCAAACGCTGTTTACAAGGCTGCATTTCCGCCCAGAGAGCTTTTATTGATTCACGGCGACAGACCCTATGAGAATATTATCGAAAAGTTTGCTACACGTAAGGACAAATATGTAATAAGAAACACCATTAACATTAACAAGGGTGTGCAGGCAGTTTGTCTTGAGGCTCTCAATGATTATGAGGCAGTGGTTATCTGGGATATACCTACCGAAGCCAGAAATGTAATACTTAAATTCTGCTACGGTAAGTCGATACGTGTGTATATTATGCCCAAGATTTCCGATGTTATTTTGTCAGGTGCGGAGCAGCTTCATCTGTTTGATTCGCCCATTCTTCTTACACGAGAATATTCTATGAAAATAGAGCAGCGATTCGTTAAGAGAGTAATCGACATTATTTGCTCACTTATTTTGATAGTGCTGACATCACCATTTATGCTGCTTACGGCAATAGCGGTAAAAGTCGGAGGCCAAGCGGTCTTA